>NZ_JBQSWV010000035.1:0-23899 GCF_052377495.1 Corynebacterium sp. AOP36-E1-14 | reverse complement strand
GGTGTGCTTGGCGGCGACGTTGGACTGGATGAAGTCAGCACCCTTTAGCAACACGCCCTAGCAGGGTCCGTGGAACAATCAGCGGTATGACGGAAATCGCCGACGACACCACCACCGCCGACCGGGCGCTGCGCCACTTGCGCACCGGCGGCACGCTGCTGTGGACGGGCGACTTCCACAACGCCCGCCAGCTGCTCAAGGCACTCGACCGGCGGCTGACGAAGCGGGCCGGGAGGCGTCGGACCGGGGATACCGACGCCGCGACGCTGTTCCTGCGCCAGCGCGCCGAACGCGCCGAGCGGGCGGACGTCCTGGGCCGCGTCCTCGTCGATCTGGGGGAGGACTACAGCCTCGACCTGCGACGGGCGCCGGACGTGCGCGAGGCGTGCCGGCACGCCTACGGGCAGGACGGCCCGCGGCGCGTGCCGTTCACCGAACTGCAGGGCGTCCTCGGCGCCTGGCAGTGGCACCTGCGCGGGGTGTGGGTCGAGGAGCTCGGCGACCACGTCCACCCGGACTACGGCGTCTTCTCGCCGACGCGCAGCGAGTACGTCGGCCTGGTCGACCGGCTCGCCGACGAGACGTCCGGACGCGACGTCCTGGAGATCGGCACCGGCACCGGCGTCCTCGCCGCCGTCCTGGCACGGCACGGGGCACGCGTGACGGCGACGGACGTCAGTGCGCGTGCCGTGACCTGCGCGCGCGCCAACCTGGAGCGCCTCGGGGTCTCCGCCGAGGTCGTGGAGGCCGACCTGTGGCTGCCCGGGCAGCGCGCGGACATCGTCGTGTTCAACCCGCCGTGGCTGCCGGGCACGCCGACCTCCGAACTGGAACTCGGCATCTACGACGACAGGTCGGACGCCCTGCGCCGCTACCTCGCCGGGCTCGCCGAGCACCTCACCGACGGCGGGGAGGGCTGGCTGGTGCTCTCCGACCTGGCCGAACACCTCGGCCTGCGCACCCGGGAGCAGCTGGAGGGGTGGATCGCCGACGGTGGGCTGCGCGTGGTCGGGCGGGAGGACACAGCCCCACGCCACCCGAAGGTCCGCGACGCCGACGACCCGCTGCACGTCGCCCGCAGCCGCGAGGTCACCTCGCTGTGGCGTCTGCGCGCCTAACGCTTGCGCCGGTAGTACACCTGGCGGCGGACCGTGGCGACGGTGTCGCCGGCCTCGTCGGTGACGTCCACCTCGAACCAGTGCAGGTACTTGCGCCCCTCGGTGGTCTCCTCGCGGATGCGTTCGTAGGTGGCGTCGTCGATGCGCATGTCGGCGGTGAGGGTGCCGCGCCCCGGTTTGAGGAACGAGACCTCCGCGCCGACGTCCCACACGTTGAACCCGCCGCCCAGGCGCGCCATGGAGGCGAGCATGAAGAAGGGGTCGGTCATCGACATGATCGTGCCGCCGAAGGCGGTACCCACGATGTTCCTGGTCAGGCGGTTGGGACGGTGGGTGACGAGGACGCGCGAGCCGTCCTGCGCGAACTCGCGGATCTTCACCCCGGCACCGAGCAGGGGCGGCCACAGGGGCATGAGACGTCGGAGCTGGGTGGTGTTGATGTCCATGCTCTCCGTGTCTAGCACGATAGGCAACTGGTTGCTTAAGTTTCGGTGAACCTTCGGCAACGTCCCCTGCGGCGGGCGCGGCGGGCCGTTACGGTCAGATCGCCCCCGACGACAGCCCCCGACAAAAGCCCAGGAGAACCATGCCCCGCACCCCTCACATCGCCGCCGCCGTCTCCGTCTCCGCCGTTCTGGCCGCGGGGCTCGCCGCGTCCCCCGCCGCCGCCTCGGTGACCGGCAGCCTCGGCCTGCCGCCGGTGCCGCCGGCGGTGTCCTCCCCGGCGGACAACCTGCCGTCCACCTTCGACCTGCAGGCCCACCGCGGCGGACGCGGCGAGTACACCGAGGAGTCGGTCGCCGCCTTCGACCACGCCCTCGACCGGGGCGTGACCACCCTCGAGCTGGACGTCCACCTGTCCGCCGACGGCGTCCCCGTCGTCTGGCACGACGCCTCCATCCAGGCCGACAAGTGCACCGGCGAGCACGTCGGCGAGGACGTCCACGACCTCACCTTTGAGCAGCTGCAGACCCTCAACTGCAACCTGCCGCTGGAGGACTACCCCGACGCCGTCCACGCCGACGACAACCGCATCCTCTCCCTCACCGACGTCTTCGACCTCGCCGCGCGCGACCCGCAGGTCCACTTCAACATCGAGACCAAGATCGAGGCGGAGCAGCCGGAACGTTCCGCCCCGGCGCAGGAGTACGTGGACGCGATCCTCGACGCCGCGCAGGACGCCGGGACCACCGACCGCATCGCCGTGCAGTCCTTCGACTGGTCCAGCCTGCCGCTGGTGCGCGAGCGCGCACCGCAGGTCCCGCTCATCGCCCTGTTCGACGCGACGACGTGGGTGCCGGACTCGCCGTACCTCGGCCCGGTGGACTACGGCGACGGGGACGTCGTCGCCGCCGCGCAGCGGCTCGGCGTCGAGGTGCTCAGCCCCGCCTACGAGGACGTCGACGCGGCGTCCTTCATCACCCGGGCGCACGACGCGGGCCTGCGCGTGGTGCCCTGGACCATCAACGAGGCCGCGGACATGGAGGAGTACGTCGACGCCGGCGCCGACGGCGTGATCACCGACTACCCCACGCGCCTGCGCGACATCCTGCAGGAGCGGGGCGTCGCCTACCGGTGACGAAACTGCCTCGAACCACACCGATCCATGTTTGCGGGCGAACAGGATCCGGTACGGTTCTGGATCATGTTACGTTTCAAAACCAAAGGCGCCGTCGCCGTGGCGACGGTGGCCACCGTCGCGGCCGTGACCGTCTCCACTGCGCCAGCTGAGCCCGCCGCCCCGTCCAACTTCGTCGACGCCTTCGTGCAGAGCTTCCACGACCCGCTGCGCTCCCCGGCCGGGGCCAACGACTGGGACTGCACCAGTGACCGCAACCCGGTCGTCCTGATCCACGGGACGTGGGAGAACGCCTACGACAGCTGGTCCGCACTGGCGCCGGCACTCGCCGACGACGGGTACTGCGTCTTCGCCCCGAACTACGGGCGCGCGGAGATCCAGGACAAGGGCGGCGTCGGCACCGTCCTGCCGAACACCTTCGCCACCGGCGACATCGCCGAGTCCGCCACCGAGGTCGGCGAGTTCGTCGACCGCGTCCTCGAGGCCACCGGCAGCGAGGAGGTCGACCTCGTCGGGCACTCCCAGGGCGGGCTGCTGGCACGCCAGTACCTCACCTTCAACGGTGGGGCGGACAAGGTGGACAGGGCCGTGACCCTCGGTGCCACGAACCACGGCACCACCCTGTCCGGTATCGCGAACCTCAACCGGTTCATCGGTGGCCTCGGCCTGGACCTCGACCCCGCGCTGGACTACGTGATCGGCGAGGGCGGCACCCAGCAGCAGTACGGCTCACCGCTGCTCGAGCGGCTCAACGCCGCGGGCGACACCGTGCCCGGCGTGGACTACACCGCGGTCGGTACGAAGTACGACGAGGTCACCACGCCCTACGACTCGACGTTCCTCACCGCCGGTGAGGGTGCGAGCGTCACCAACGTCACCGTGCAGGACGGGTGCGAGCAGGACCATTCGGACCACGTCTCCATGTCCTACTCGCCGCGGGTCGTCGACATCGTGCGTGACGCCCTGGACCCCGGCAGCGTCCCGGAGAAGCGCTGCACACCGAACTCGCCGATCATGGGTGCCGGCACCACGGAGATCACCGAAGGCCTCACCGGGCCCTTCGGCTGGCTGTCGGAGAACACCCGCCCACTGTAGTGGGGGAAAGCTCATTTTTCGGATTGTGATGTATCTATGTTGGACCCCTGATAGATTGCGCCCTATGAACAACACGAAGAGCATCTTCATCTCCGGCGGCGCCGCCGGAATCGGTCGCGAGGTCGCACTGAAGTTCCGCGACGCAGGCTGGACCGTCGGCGCCTACGACATCGACGAGCAGGGCCTCGAGCTGCTCAAGGAGCAGTTCCCCGACATCATCACCGGCCGTCTGGACGTCACCGACTACGAGTCGTGGGAGGAGGCCCTGGCCGACTTCACCTCGCACACCGGTGGCCGTCTCGACGTCCTCGACAACAACGCCGGCATCATCGGCGACCACGACGTCGCCGACCAGGCCCCCGGCCTGATCGCCAAGCAGATCGAGATCAACTGCACCGGCATCACCTTCGGCGCGCGTGCCGCCCACCAGTACCTCAAGAACACCAAGGGCTCGCACATGGTGTCGATGGGGTCGGCGTCCGGCATCTACGGTCAGCCGCACATCACCCCGTACTCCGCCTCGAAGTTCTACGTGCACGGTTTCACCCAGGCGATGAGCCTGGAGTGGCGCAAGGACAAGATCCGCGTGGTCAACATCATGCCGCTGTGGGTCAAGACCAAGCTCGCCGACGTCGAGGCCGCCTCGACCAAGCGTCTCGGTGTGCGCATCAAGACCGAGGACGTCGCCGACGCCGTGTGGAAGTCCGTGCACCCGAAGAACTGGCTGGAGCGTCAGCGCCAGGACTACTCGGTGTCCTTCCCCGACCTGGCCCTGCGTCTGGCCGCCCGGTTCTCCCCGGCCCCGGTCGCCCGCGAGTTCAACAAGATCATCGCCGGCTGATCACCGGGTCGGACACATGACAACTGTCATGGTCACGTCGTGACCGTTGCCCCGGGCCTTCGGGTCCGGGGCGCGGTTGTGTTGGGGGCATGGAGAACACAGCCACCACAACACACACGGCCATCAACGCACAGGGGCTGCACAAGTCCTTCCGCGGCGGCGTCAGTGCCTTGCAGGACGTCAGCCTGACCGTCACCAGCGGGGAGATCGTGGCCCTGCTCGGCCGCAACGGCGCGGGCAAGACCACCCTGATCGACCTGGTCCTCGGCCTCACGAAACCCACCGCCGGCACGGTCAACGTGCTCGGCGGCACACCGCGTGCCGCGATCACCGGCCAATGCGTCGGGGCGGTGATGCAGACCGGCGGGCTGCTGCCCGACATGACCGTGGAGGGCACGGTGGCGATGATCGCCGCCACGATGCACCGTCCGCGTCCCGTCGCCGAGGTGCTGGAGCACGCCCGGCTGACCGACATGAGGAAACGCCGTGTGGGACGCTGCTCCGGCGGTGAACAGCAACGCCTGCGCTTCGCCCTCGCCCTGCTCGGCGACCCACGGCTGCTCATCCTCGACGAGCCGACCGCGGGCATGGACCCCGCCAGCCGCCACGACTTCTGGGAGGACATGCGCGTGCAGTCCGCCCGCGGGGTCACCGTCGTCTTCGCCACGCACTACCTGCAGGAGGCGCAGGACGTCGCCGCACGGATCGTCCTGCTCGACGGTGGTGCCGTCGTCGCCGACGGCACCACCGAGGAGCTGCGCGGCGGCGGGGACGTCGTCGTGGAGTACGACCTGGACGGCCACCACTCGGTGACCACCGGGGAGTCGGACGCGCTGGCGCGCGACCTGCTCTCCCGCGGCGCGTCCAACCTGCGTATCAGCGGGCGGACGCTGGAGGACACGTTCATCCGGCTGACCGGGGGTGCGCGATGACCACGCTACGTTTCGCCCTGCACGACCTGCGTCGGCTCTCCCGCGACGGCGCGATGCTCTTCTTCTCCATGGGCCTGCCCGTGGTGTTCTACCTGGTCTTCGGCCAGGCGATGGGGTTCGGCGACGAGTCCGTGGGCCGAGGCGACGTCTCGGCGTACATCATGATCGGCATGGCGCTCTACGCCGGCGTGACCGGCGCGGTCGCCGCCGCCGGGCAGGTCGTGGTCGAGAGCACCACCGGCTGGGGACGCCAGCTCGCGCTCACCCCGCTGACCCACGCGCAGCTGGTGGCGTCGCGTCTGCTGGGCATCACCATCCGCGCGGTGCTGCCCGTCGCCGCCGTGTTCACCGTCGGTGCGGTGACCGGCGCGTCGATGCCGGCTGCGGCGTGGGCGGCGTCCTTCCTGCTGTGCGTCGTCGGCGCGGTTCCCTTCGGTTTCTACGGCATGGCCTGGTCGCAGGCCTGGCCCACGGAGACCTCGGTGAGCATCGCCGGGACCAGCGTGGTGGTGCTCGCGTTCCTCGGCAACCTGTTCATGCCCCTGCCGGAGACGATGATGACCGTGGGACGCTTCAGCCCGATGTACGGGGCGGTGTCGCTGGCCAGGTGGCCGCTGAGCGAGGGCTACCAGTCCGTCTCGTACGAACCGTGGCTCGTGCACGACCCGCTATGGTGGGCGGTGGTGAACTTCCTGGTCTGGACGGCGGTCCTCGTCGCCGTGGTCCTGGCCCTGCACTCCCGGGAGAAGGGACGGCGATGAAGAACTTCGACGGTGCCTCCAGCCTGATGGCGTCCATCTGGCTGGTCGTGCTCGTGGTCCCCGCGGTGGTGCTGGTCGTCACCGAGGGGTTCACGCCACGCACGGTGGCCGGGGTCGCCCTGTTCGTACTCTTCGGCACGGTGTACGCCACCGCCTTCGGCCTGGTCGACCACTGGCCGGGCGGGATGTCGATGATGCGGCGCTACCTGTTCTGGTTCTCCCTGCTCGCCGTCGTGGCGGTGGTGACCGCCGTGGTCGTCGGCGCGTTGGCGACCTTCCTCGTCCCCTTCTTCGTGGCGGTGCTGTCCTTCCCGCTGCCGGTACGGTTCAGCCTGCCGGCCACCGTGGTGCTGGTGGTCGTGTCGACGGCGCTGGTGTGGCTGCTGGAACCGGCGGCGATGCCCGGGGTGCTGGGCGGCACGCTGGTCTCCCCGGCGATGGTCTACGCCGTGGCACTGGTGACCCGCCGCTACGAGGAACGCGCGGAGCTCGAGCACGACCTGGAGATCTCGCGGCAGCGCGAGTCCATCGCCGTGGACGTCCACGACCTGCTCGGCCACTCCCTGACCGTGGTGACCCTGAAGTCCGAGCTCGCCGGACGCCTCGTCGACACCGACCCGGCGGCGGCGAAGGACGAGCTCGAGCAGATCACCCGGATCTCCCGCACGGCCCTGGCCGAGGTGCGCTCCACGGTGACGCGGATGCGCTCGCCCGACCTCGCCGGCGAGGTGGAGGCCGCGCGCCGGGCGCTGGGCACCGCGGGCATCCGCGCCGTCCTGCCCCACGACGTGTCGGTGGCCGGGGTGAACGCCCACCTGTACTCGTGGGTGGTGCGTGAGGCGGTGACGAACGTGGTGCGTCATTCGCGGGCGCGTACGTGCGAGGTGACGATGAGCGCCGACCGGGTGCAGGTCAGCGACGACGGTGTCGGCGGGACGGACGCGGCCCGGTGGGGCAACGGGCTGACCGGGCTGGGTCGCCGCGTCGCCGATGCCGGCGGCACGCTGACAGTGGACGGCACCGCCGGCACCACCGTGCTGGTGAGAATGGCAGGTCAACAATGATCCGGGTACTTGTCGCCGACGACCAGGACCTGGTGCGCGGTGCCCTCGCCGCGCTGCTCGCCACCGAACGCGACATCGACGTCGTCGCCGAGGTCGGACGCGGCGACGAGGTGGTCGACGCCGTGCGGGAGCACCGCGTCGACGTCGCCCTGCTCGACATCGAGATGCCCGGCATGACCGGCATCGAGGCGGCGGAGGAATTACAGGCGCTGGCGGCGTCCGGCACGTCCTGCCGTTCGGTGATCGTGACGACGTTCGGACGCCCCGGCTACCTGCGCGCCGCGCTCGCCGCCGGTGCCACCGGCTTCGTGGTGAAGGACACCCCGGCGTCCCAGCTGGCCGAGACGGTGCGTCGGGTGCACCGCGGGCTGCGCGTGGTCGACCCCGCACTGGCGGAGGAGTCCCTGTTCACCCCGGACTCACCGCTGACCGCGCGCGAGGTCGAGGTGTGCCGCGCGGCGCGCTCCGGGGCGGGCGTCCGGCAGATCGCCGCCCAACTGCACCTGTCGCAGGGCACGGTACGCAACCACCTGTCCTCGGTGATCGGCAAGACCGGGACGTCCAACCGCTTCGAGGCGGTGGGCGTGGCCGATCAGAACGGGTGGCTGTGACGTGCGGTGACGAGCACCGACACCGCGCAGACCGCCGCGCCGACGCAGAACACCGGCACGTAACCCACCGTCGGGGCGATCAACGAGACCACGAACGGCATGAAGAAGCCCAGGTACGTCAGGGCGTAGAAGACCGCGGTGAGCGAGCCGAGCTCCCCGGGCCCGGCGATGCGCTGCACCTCGCGCAGCCCGGAGACCATCATGATGCCGTAGGCCGTGCCCAGCACCACCGCGGTGGGCACCAGGAACCACACCGCCTGGGTGGTCACCACCACGATCGAGGCGACCATGCCCAGCCCGGCGGTGCCCAGCGCGTACATCGGCGGGGTCACCCGCGTGTGCACCGGCAGCCGCCCCGCCCACGGCTGCACGAACGTGCCGGTCAGCATGGTGACCCCGGCGATGAGCCCGGTGTAGGCGACCGGTGCCGACACCTGTGCGGTGACCAGCGGGGGCAGCACGGCGAAGGACGTCGTGGCCAGGCCGAACGCCCACGGCGCCCACAGTGCCACCGTGAACAGGAACCGCGGTGAGCGCGCCGAGGGCGGGACACGCAGCCGGGAGTCCGAGCGTCGGCCGGCCTCCGGGGTCACCCACACCAGCGGGGTGACGACCAGCGCCATGACCAGGTGCAGGATCAGCGGGGTGGTGTCCGGCCCCGGCAACCACTCGGCGACCGGGCCGCTGACCAGCGGGCCGACCCCGAAACCGGCGGACGTGGCGGCGGTGGCGCGCCGGGCGGCGGCCCCGTCGGTACCGTCTGCATCCGGCGTGACCTCCTTGAGCCACGACGCCCCGGCGGCGAGGACCAGGCCCACCGCCACGCCGGTGAGCATGCGTCCCGCGCTGAGCAGGACGGGGCCGGCGGCAGCAGTGGCGTCAGTGGCGTCAACGGCGAGGTGCGCGGCGAGGGTGACGAGCGTGCCCGCCACGGAGAACAGCAGCGCGGGACGCACCACGGCGCGGCGTCCACGACGGTCCGACAGCGGGCCGCCGACCATGAGTGCGGGGATCAGGCCGAGGACGTAGACGGCGAGGATGAGGTTCACCGGTGCCTGCGCGAGACCGTGGACGTCGCGCATCACCGGCAGCAGCGGGGCGAAGAGGTTCGCGCCGTAGGAGACGGCGAACATGCCCAGGGCGATGCGGACCCAGGGTGGCAGTGTCATGAGTCACATTGTGGCATGCGCTTCGCGGGCTTATGGATACCGGGCTGTTTCTGACGCAGAAAGGTCCAGTAGAACAGCGCAGAAAGGTACAGTAGGTGAGGCCAATGCAGGTCAGACGATTTCATCAGTGACACGTCCGATGGGGGATCAGGGCCTCACGGAGCGGCTCACTGCACGACGAGGCCGGTCGTGGAACCGCCCGTGGCACACTGCTCGGGAAGGCCGTCCAGGTCCTCGAGCTGCACCGGCACCGCCTCGACGCTGATCGGTTCGCCGACGTAGACGGTGTCCTGCCCCGGTGGGGTGACCGACGGGCGGCCCTGCTCGGTCACCGACTCCGTCCCGGCGGGGAAGACCACCGGCCGTGGAGCCTCGTCGGTGGACCCGTCGACGATCGCGAAGCAGGAGCCCTGCCCGGTGACGAGACGGCCGTCGATGCTCTCCGCTGTGCCCTCTGCGCCGTCTGCGCCGCCGTCGGAGGCGGACAGGGCGATCGGGCCGCGGCCGGAGGCCTCGACAGAGAGGGCACTTGCCCCGGTGGCGGCTTCAGTGGTCGACTCGGTGGCTGGCCCGCCGTCCCCGCCGCAGGCGGTGAGGGGCAGCGTGACCAGGACGGCCAGCACGCCGACGGCGGTGGTGCGCGGAGACCTCATGCATCTCCGCGCAGGTCGGCGGCGACGGCGCGCACGGCGTCGGCGAAGCTGCCGGCGACGTTCGTGGCGGGCACCGCCATCATCAGGTTCACCGCGAAGCCGAAGTCCTCCACGAAGCGGCCCTCCGGGTCGGTGGGGCGCTCGCCGGGCGTGACCGGACCGTGGAAGCGCTCCACCCGTTCCACGGTGGTCGCCCCCTCGGAGTAGACGTACAGCTTCTTGCCCAGGGCGTGGGCGAACCCCAGCTCGAAGCAGGTGCCGGAGTCCGGTTCGGCGCCGCGGAAGTGGTTGACGTTGGCGATGACCGCGTCGGCGCCACGGATCTTGGTGACGTTCTTGTCGAAGATCCACGTCGCGTCCGGTTCTGCCGGTGCTGCAGTTTCGTCCAGTCCGGCGTCCAGCGGGGCGACGGGCGTCAGCCCGTTGTCGCGGCAGACCTGCTGCATGCGCGCGACCACGTCGGCGGCGTCCGGCAGGAACACCTCCGGTCCCGCCAGGTAGACCCTGTACTCCTGCGTGCTCAACTGTCCTCCTGTGTTCGGTGTCCTCCGGCCCGCCGATGGTAGCTACACTGGCCCGATGATCGCGAACCCCGTGTACCTGGACTGTGACACCGGCATCGACGACGCCCTCGCCCTGGGCTACCTGCTCACCGGCCCCACCGACCTGGTTGACCTGGTCGGCGTGGGGACGGTGCACGGCAACGTCAGCGCCGCCGGTGGTGCCGAGAACACCCGCCGCCTGCTTGCCCTGGCAGGACGCGACGTGCCCGTCGCGACCGGTGCGTCCGACCCGTTGGTCGGCGCCTTCGCCGGCGGCGCGGTGGAGGTGCACGGCACCGACGGGGTGGGGGAGGTGCGCGAGCGGCTGCTGCCGCCGGTCAGAGAGCAGGACGCCGCCACGCAGGACGCCGCCGACCTGCTGATCGACCTGTCGCACCGCCACGCCGGACGCCTGCACGTGCTGGCGATCGGGCCGCTGACGAACCTCGCCGTGGCACTGGAGCGCGACCCCACGCTGGTCGACCGCGTCGCCCACGTCACGGTGATGGGTGGTGCGGCGATGGTCGCCGGCAACATCGGCCCGGTGACCGAGGCGAACATCGGGCACGACCCGGAGGCCGCCCAGGTGGTCGTCACCGCCGGGTGGCAGGTCACCCTGGTGCCGCTGGACACCACGATGGAGAACACCTTCGAGGCGTCCGACATCGCCGCGCTGCAGGCGTCCGACGTGCCCTTCGTCGCCGCGGTGGGGGAGATGCTGGACTACTACTCCGACTTCTACCGCGACATCTACGGGCGTCGGTGCTGTGCGCTGCACGACCCGTTGGCCGCGGCCGTCGCCCTCGGCGAGGTGGAGCTGCTGCGCGCGCCGAAGGTGCCCGTCGTCGTCGACACCACCGACGGGCCGGGGCGTGGGCAGACCGTCTGCGACCTGCGGCACCAGCGCCCCGCGGCAGGACGCCACGACGTGGACGTCGACGGCGCGACCGTGCGCGTCGTGATGCGCTGCGCCGACGGTTTCGCCGACCTGCTGCGCACCCGGTTGCTGGAGATGTGACGCGGCGGTTCGCTCACACGCCCCAGCGTCGGCGGGCCGCACCCTCCAGCAGCGAGGCGAGCCCGTAGAGCACCAGCGCGCTGACCGTCACCACCGTCACCGACGCCCACACCACGTCGGTGTCCGCACTGCCCACCGCGGTGATCACCGTGTTGCCGATGCCCACACCGGTGGCCAGCCACTCCGCCAGCAACGCACCCGACAGCGCGCCGGGGATCGCGATGCGCACCGCGGCGAAGATCGCCGGCAGGCACGCCGGCACCCGTACCGTGACCAGCTCGCGGGTACGTCCGGCACCGTAGGTGCGCACCAGGTCCACCAACGCCGGCGGCACGTTCTTCAACGCCGAACCGATGTTGACCAGGGCGGGGAAGAAAACGATGATCGCGCCCATCACCGCCACCGTGAGCTGCCCACGGCCGATGACGATGATCAGCACCGGGGCGATCGCCACCAACGGCACCGACTGGAAGAACAACGCCAGGGGCATCAGCGCACGCTCCAGGGTGGGTGCCACCAGGAACAGCGAGGCCACCAGGACCGCGGCGACGAGGCCCAGCACGAAACCCGTCGCCGTGTCGAGCAGCGTGCGCCACAGGTCCGGCAGCAGGGTGACGAGGTGGTTCGTGCCGTCCGTGTTGTCGGCCAGGTAGGAGACGACCTGCGCCGGGGTGCGTCCCACGAAGGGGGAGATGCCGAGGAGCCGCAGGCCCAGCGTCCACACCACCACGATGACCACCAGGGAGACCACGACCTCCACCGCGACGGCGGTGGGGGAGCGCCGGCCACGCTCCGGGGCGGCCGTCGACACCTCCGCCGACCCCCAGCCCAACGTGGTGACCAGCCGGGCCAGCAGGGCCATCACCGCGAACCACGCGCCGGCCAGCACGGCGGCGGCCAACGCCAACGCCCACGTGCGTGAGACGTCCGACGACTGCTGGGCGTTCAGCAACGCCGGACCCAGACCACGGTCCACCCCGCCGACGTACTCGCCGAGGATCGCGCCGAGCACCGAGATCGGCGCGGCGACCTTCAGCGCCGTGAGGAACGACGGAACCGCCGCGATGAGCTGCACCTTCACCAGCCGTGTCCAGCGAGAACCGCCGTAGACGTCCACCAGGTCCAGGGAGCGACGGTCCGCGGCGTCCAGCCCCAGCAACGTGCCGACGACGGTGGTGAAGAAGATCGCCAACGCCGACAGCAGCACCGCCGTCGCCGACGGGTCACCGCTCGACGGCGCACCGACCATGAGGTAGATGACCGGGCCGACGGCGATGATCGGCAGCGAGTAGGTGATCACCGCGACCTGCATCACGATGCCGCGCAGCCGCGGCACCAGCAGGGCCAGCACCGACACCGCCACCGCCAGGCCCACGCCCAGCAGGTAGCCCTGCCCGGCCTCCATGGCGGTGACCTTCAGGTTGACCCAGTAGAAGTTCAGGCCGTCGTCGGCGATGCGGGCCACGATGTCGCCGGGGGTGGGGATCGTGCCCAGGGGGCGCAGCACCGTGGCGGCCAGCAGCCACCACAGTGCGAGCGCGCCGAGGAGCACGGCGGGCACGGACAGCACAGACAGCGTTCGTCTCGCCTGCCGCGACATCAGGCGTCCTCGAAGGAGAACAGCAGGTCGGACACGTGGTCGACGATGGCGTGGAACTCCGGGGTACGCATCATCTCCGGGGTGCGCGGACGCGGCAGGTCGACCTCCACGACCTCGCGCACCGCGCCGGGCCGAGCACTCATCACCGCGATGGAGTCCGCCAGGAACACCGCCTCGGAGATGCCGTGGGTGACCAGCAGCGTGGTGGACGGGTTCTCCGTCCAGATGCGCTGCAGCTCCAGGTTCATCCGCTGGCGCGTCATGTCGTCCAGCGCACCGAAGGGCTCGTCCAGCAGCAGGACGGACGGGTCGGCGGCCAGGGCACGCGCGATGGAGACACGCTGGCGCATGCCGCCGGACAGCTGCCCGGGCTTCGCCCCCTCGAACCCCTCCAGGCGCACGAGCTTCACCAGCTCGGCGAGGGTGTCGTCCGGCAGGGGGTTGCGGGCGATCTCCCGCGGCAGGCGGATGTTCGATTCCACCGAACGCCACGGCAGCAGCGCGGCGTCCTGGAAGGCGATGCCGAGCTCGTGGCGGCTACGCAGCTCCTTCGGCGTGAGGTCGTGCACCGTCGCGGTGCCGGCGGTGGGTTCCTCCAGACCCGCCAGGATGCGCAGGACCGTGGACTTGCCGCAGCCCGACGGGCCGACGAGCGCCAGGAAACTGCCGCGCGGGACGTCCAGGCTCACGTGGTCCAGGGCGGTCACGCCACCGGGGAAGGTCTTGGTGAGGTCGTCGAGGCGGATACCGGTGCCGGTGCTCATGGTGCGTCCTTCGTGTCGGTGGGGAGGGGTTCGGCCAGTTCGGGGTGCTCTTCGTAGACCTCGTCGAGCAGGCTCATGTCGAAGAGTTCCTCGCGGGAGACGTCGATGCCGGCGAGACGCAGCGCCGCCACATTCTCGTCCATCGCCTCGTCGGTGAGCCGGAAGAGCTGGTTCGGCAGGGTGTGGTCGTTGACGATGTACTCCGTCTGCGCCTCCGCCTGCAGCAGCTCCTTCTCCGGGTCGAGGCCGAGGTCCGCACCGTAGACGTCCGTGGACAGCTCCGCCCCGCGCGCCGGGTCGGTGACGGCGTCGCGCCAGCCGCGGATCGAGGCGACGAGGAAGTCCTTGAGGTTCTCCCGGTTGTCCTCGATGCTCTCCCGCGACACCGCGTAGGACGCCCCGGCGAAGGGCATCCCGTGGTAGGCCAGCGGCAGGGAGACCACGTCGTGGCCGGCGCGCTGCAGGTCGATGAGCTGGTTCGCGGCGAGTCCGTGGAAGCCGTCGACCTCGCCGCTGGTGAGTACGGCGGTCTCCCCGGCGGGGACGAAGGTGATGGTGGACGGGTCGACGTCGTTGGCCCGGGCCAGGCCCTCCACCATCGATTGTGCGGTGCCCGGGGTGACGGCGATGCGGGCGCCCTCCAGGTCGGCGGGGGTGCGGATGGCGTCGGGGCCGTCCATGGAGAGGATGGTGAAGGCGTTGACGCTGTAGATCGCCCCGATGATGGTGATCGGCATGCCCTCTTCGGCGATGGCGTTGGCGGTGCCCAGGGCCATGGAGCCGGCGACGGTGGCGTGGCCGGTGGCGGCGGACTGCTCCACGGCGGTGGGCCCGGCGATGAGGTCGACCTTGGAGAAGCCGGCGTCCTCGTAGTAGCCGTCGTGGTCGGCGATGTACTCCCCGGCGTTCTGCGAGTTCTTCACGAAGGCGAGCTGGATGCGCAGGGCGTCGTCGTCGAGTCCGCGGAGGGCGCAGCCGCCGAGGCTGAGGGCGGTGACGGTGAGCAGGGCGGTGAGGACCGTCCCGGCGCCGCGGCGTCTGGAGGTGTGCCGGGCGGCGCCCGGTGGTGTCAGGCTGAACGTCATGGGCGTCAACTCTACGGTGCGGTGGTGTCGACGGCAGTGCGTGGGAAGGCCGGACGGCGAAGTGCCCGTTTCGCCGTTCATTCCGGACATGCACCGTTGCTCGTCGGCAGCCGGTCCCGGCAGCTACCCCAGCAGCCGGCGCAGCACCTGCACCACGCCGTCCTCGGTGTTCGCCGGCGCCACGTAGTTCGCCGCGGCGGTGATGCCGGGGTGGGCGTTGGCCATGGCGAAGGACAGGTCGCCCTCGCCGACCATCTCCAGGTCGTTGAGGTAGTCGCCGAAGACCGCGGTGTCCGCCCGCGAGATCCCCAGCTCCTCCTGCAGGTCGTGCAGCGCGGAGCCCTTGTTCGCCTCCGGCAGCATGATGTCGATCCAGTTCGCCCCGGAGATCACCACGGCGTTGTCCGCCTCGACCTGGCTGGCCAGCGCGCCCTCGCCGGTGAAGAGCACCGGGGCGGCGTCCTCCGCGGAGCCGAAGGCGAAGACCGCGACCTTGACCACGGGGCCCTGCACCGTGGTCAGGTCCTCGACCTGCTTCAGGGAGTGGTAGTACTTCGCGGCCTCGTCGAGGAACTCGCGGTCGGTGCTCTCCACGTAGGCGACCTCCGGGGTGCACACGACCAGGCCCAGACGCCGGTCCGTCCCGCGCACTGCGGCGATGCACTGCTGCACCGTGTCGCCGGACAGGGGAGAGGTGGCGACGACCTCACCGTCGTGCACGACCACGGTGCCGTTCTCGGCGAGGTAGGTGCGGATGCCGCGGTCGCCGAACATGTCGTGCAGGGTGGCGTACTGGCGTCCGGACGCGGGCACCACCACGATGTCGCGCTGCTGCATCACCGGCAGCAGGTCCCAAAATGCCTCGGGGACGGTGCCGTCCTCGCGCAGCAGGGTGCCGTCCATGTCGAGGACGACGAGGCGGAGGTCGGGGGTCGCGGCGAGTTCGGTCCAGGGGCGCGTGGTGGTGTCGGTCATGGGCACCATGGTTTCACATGACCCCTGCGCACCGGGCACAGCAGGTGCCCGCAATCAGTGGCAGGATCCTTCTGTGATCCGCAGGGAGGGCGTCACGGACCCGGTAACCGACGGCGAGGATGGCATCCAGGTTGTAGTGGGTGACGTCCCGGCGGATGGTCCGGTCGCCCTCAGATCGAACTGTTTGGAGTTTTCTAACAGTTCGATCACTGGTCAGCGACACTTTCTCGAGGATGTTCTTGAAGTGAGCGCTGATCGTAGGAACGCTCACCCCGAACATTTGGGCAACCTGCGCCTGGGTCATCCAGACCGTCTCGCCGACGCCGACCGCATGGTTTCACATGAAACATCGCCGCGCGGCCACGCACCTCACAGCTGATCCGGGGTCTCCGGCGACTCCCGCCGCGCCGCGGCGCCCAGTGCGGTACGGAACACTCGCACCCCGGGATGGTCGGCGTAGCCTTCGCGCACCGCGGTGAAGAGCTGGCGGTGCGGCGAGCCGGGCATCGCCAACGCCTGGGTGTGGTCCAGGTGCGGGCCGGCCAGCATCGCCGGGATCACCGTGACCCCGTGCCCGGTGCGCGCCATGTGCGCGCGCAGGATCGGGTCGGCGGTCTCACACTTCACCCGCGGTTCCACCCCGGCTTCGCGTAGGACGGTCCGCTCCCAGCGTCCCTGCGGCATCGTCGCCGGCTCCAGGATCCACGGGTATTCGGCGAGGTCCGCCAGTCCGTCCAGCTCCTCGGCGGGCACGGCCCACCGGCCGGTGGTGGGCAGGACCAGCAGCATCGGGTCGGCGAAGAGTTCTTCGCGGTGCAGGCCGGGGCGCACCGGTTCGGGCTGGCCGGGGAACTCGTCGCCGATGACCACGTCGTAGGAGTGCGCCGCCAGGCCCTCGAAGGCCTCGGCGACCTCCCGGTGGTAGACCTCCACGTTCAGCGCGGGATGACGCTTCTCCAGCATGGTCAGTGCCGTCGGCAGGATCGTGGCCAGCGCGGACTGGAAACTTGTGACACGTAGCGTGCCCTCTGCCCCCGGGCGTGCGGACGCCAGTTCCGCCTCCGCGGAGTCCAGGATCGTGAGCACCTCTTCGGTGCGCGCCACGAGACGCAACGCCGCGCCGGTGAGCCGGACGCCGCGTCCCACGGTCTCCAGCAGCGGCACCCCGGCCTCGCGTTCCAGCTGACTGAGCTGGTGCGAGACCGCGGACGGCGAGTAGTGCATCTCGCGGGCCACCGCGGCCAGGGTGCCGCGCTGGTGCACCTCGCGCAGCAGGGTCAGTCGTTGAATGTTGAGCACAATTCACCATTATCGTTCAGATACCTGAGATAGACGAACCATTGGTGCGGGCCCCACAATGAGAGCCATGAGCATCACCCGTTCCTCCGCACTCGTCCTGGCGTCCTGCGCATCCCTGCAGTTCGGCGCCGCGACGGCCGTCGGACTCTTCGACACCCTCGGTACCTGGGGCGTGACCTTCCTGCGCCTCACCATCGCCGGTGCCCTGCTGCTGGTCGTCGCGCGACCGGCGTTGCGCGCCTGGAACGCCGGCGACTGGCGCGCCGTCGCCTTCTTCGCGGTGATGATGGCCGGGATGAACGGGTTCTTCTACGCCTCCCTCGACCGCATCCCGATGAGCGCGGCGGTCGCCGTCGAGTTCATCGGCCCGCTGGTCTACGCCGGGCTCACCTCCCGACGACGCGGCGACCTCGTGTGGGTCGGCCTCGCCGCCGCCGGCATGGCCGTGCTCGGGTTCGAGGCCCTGTCGGACGCCGCGCTCGACCCGGTCGGCATGCTGCTCGCGCTGATCGCCGGGGTGTTCTGGGTCGGCTACATCGTCGGCTCCGCCGCCGTGGGCCGGCGCATCCCCGGCACCGGCGGCCTCGCCGTCGCCATGCTCCTCGGCGGCCTCATGCTCGCCCCGGTCGGACGCGCCGGCGTGGAGGGCGTCACCGCCGACCCGTGGCTGATCGTGCCGGCGGTGGTCACCGCCCTGATGGCGTCGGTGATCCCCTACTCCCTGGAGCTCGCCGCGCTGCGCCGCCTGCCGTCGGCCGTCTTCAGCGTGCTGATCAGCCTGGAACCCGCCTTCGCCGCGCTGGCCGGTTTCGTGCTGCTCGACCAGGAGATGACGCCGCTGCGGGCGGTGACCATCGTGCTGGTGATCTCCGCCTCCGTGGGCATCACGTGGTCGGCGCAGCGTCGTGAGAACCGGTCGGCCCAGGCGACACAGCCTGGGCGGTCGAGGCAGGAAGAGCGCGTGCGACGGCCACGGCTGCGTCGTCGAACACCATCTCCTCAGTGAGGTCCCCGCGCGCCAGCTCCGGCCATTCGCGCAGGTAGTCCTGCCGGTACAGCCACGGTGACCGGTCACCCTGGCGCGGGGTCACGTGCTGCGAGCGTTTGATGTAGCCCGCGTCGAACTCCAGCAACGCCCGACGCTCCACGTCCGACCCTGGGAACACCGGCGCGGCCAACGACTCACCCCGGTTGACCATGTGGTGCCACAGCCGCACCATGTAGCGGGCCGTGAGGTCCGCCCGCGTGGTCCACGACTGGTTGAGGTAGCCGACCGTGAAACTGAGGTTCGGCAGGCCCGAGATGAGCACACCCCGGTAGGCCACGGTGTCCGGCAGTCCCACGGGCGCGTCGTCCACGGTGAGTTCCGCGCCGCCGAACAACTGCAGCTGCAGCCCCGTCGCCGCGATCACCGTGTCCGCCTCCAGCACCGTGCCGTCCTGCAGGCGCACGCCCTGCGGTACCAGACGGTCGATCGTGGCGGTGACGACCTTCGCCCCGCCGTCCTTGATCGCGGCGAAGATGTCGCCACCCGGGGCCTTGCACACCCGCTGCGCCCACGGACGGTACGGCGGGGTGAAGTCCCGGCGGATCTGTGAGGGGGAGAGCCACCGCAGCTGCAGGGCGTGCAGGAACCCGCTGAACAGGAACGGCGTGCCCTTGGCGAGGTACCACTGCACCATGTCGCGGGTGATGTGGTTGGCGCGGGCGACCTTGTACGCGAGACGCTTGTTCGGGATCAGCGACGCCCAGATGGTGGTGATGGTGTCGAACCGGGGCAGCGCGGCGACCCACGTCGGCGTGCGCTGCAGCATCGTCACGTCCGCACCCTTCTGCGCCAGCGCCGGCAGCAGGGTGACCGCCGTGGCACCGGAACCGATGATCACGATGCGGCGTCCGGCGACGTCGCCCTGCTCCTCCGGACGCCACTGCTGGGCGTGCACGAGCTGCCCGTCGAAGTCCTCCTCGCCGTCGAAGTGCGGCTGGAACCCCGCCCGGTGGTCGTAGTACCCGCAGGCCAGGTGCAGACGCCGCGTGCGGGTGAGCGTCTCGGCACGGTCGGCGTCCGTGGCGTCCGACCGGTCGTCGGGGCCGTGACGCCACGCGCGCACCGTGGTGACCTCCCAGTGCGGACCGTGGGCCTCGGCCGCGGGTCCGGTGGTGACGAAGTTGGCCCGCTTCACCCAGGTGCGCAGCTGGATACGCTGCAGCACGCCGTCGTCGCGGGCGGCGTCGCGCAGGTACTCGCGGATGTCCGCGCCCTCGCCGAGCGTGCCCTTGTGCGGCCAGTGCCGGTACGGCAGGCCGAAGCTCGCCATGTCCGAGTCGGAGCGGATGCCCGGGTAGGTGAAGGTGTTCCAGGTGCCGCCGAGGTCGTCGTTGGAGTCGACGATCCGCCAGTTCCAGCCGGGGAACTCGTCGACGACGTGGTGGGCGAGGTCGATGCCGGCGACACCTGCCCCCACGATGAGCAGGTCGAGAACGGTGGAGTCGGTGGTGCCGGTGGGCTCGGTGGGCTCGGTGGTGGTCATGTCAGTCACCCTACTGGCTGACTATCGTCTCCGGAACCAAATCTTCTGCATCGGACGGGCCCGCCGGGACGCGGAAAACCCCCGGACGTAACGTCCGGGGGTTCACGCGGGGTCAGGGGAGACTACAGGCGGTGCTTTCCGCCGTCGTCCTCCGGATCCTCCGGGTTGGCGTCCTTGGCATCCTTGGCGTCCTTCTTGTCCGCCTTCGGGGCGCCGGGAGCACCGGGAGCGCTGGGGGCCGCGGGCGCGTTCTTCTTCGCCTGCTTCTTGTCGGCCTCCTTCTTCACGTCCTCGGCCTTCTCCTGGACCTTGTCCTTGGCCTCCTCGGCCTTGTCGGCGACCTTGTCGGCAGCCTCCTTGGCCTTCTCCGGGGCCTTCTCGGCAGCCTCGTCAGCCTTCTCCTCGGCCTTGGCCGCGGCGGCCTTCGGCTTCGCGGCGGCACCGGTGGCGGGGGCACCGTTGGTGCGCGGGGTCTTCGCCGGGGCGGACGGGGCGGCCGAGCCGCTGCCCTTGGCCTTCTGCGCGACGAACGCGACGGCGGCGGCGATGATCGCCAGCAGCAGGATGTTGCGTCCCGTGTGCTTCTTGCGGTTCGCCTTGGCGGCCTTCTTCAGCTCCTTGGCACGGACCTTCTCGGCCTTCTTCGAGGCGGTCTTCTTGATCTTGCGCTGCGAACGGGAGAGCTGCTTGTTGGCGGTCTTCGCATTCTTCTGGGCGAACTTCTTCGCCTTCTTCGCCTGCTTGGACGCCTGCTTACGGCCCTTGGCACCCTCCTTCTTCGCGGTCTCGCCGACCTCGGAGGCCACCTCGGACGCCTGCGACCAGGCGCTCTCCAGGGACTTGCGGGCGGAGTTGCCGGCCTTGTCGGCCTTCTTCTTCGCCGCCTTCAGGTCCTTGCCGTGGTTCTTCTTGAGCTGCTTCTTCGACTTCTTGTCGGTCTCCTTCGCCGACTTCTCGGCGTCCTTGCCCGCCTTGCGGCCGGCCTCGACACCGGTGGCGGCCAGGGCCGCACCGGCCTTGCCGAGGTGGTTGGCGCGGTCGCGTGCGTCGTCGAGGGCGTCGCTCACGGCGTCCGACTCGAGGAATGCGGAACCGCGCTCCTGCGCCTGGGAGAACAGCTCGCCGCCGCGCTCGGCGGCGGTGCGGCCCCAGCGGGTGACGGTGTCGGTGAGGTCGGCGTCCGGCGCGTGACGCACCTGGTCGGCCAGGGCGTTCGCCCGGTCACCGGCGGCCGAGGTGACCGCGGAGACCCGCTTCTCCACGAAGTCGCGCGGGGACTCGTTGCGGCCCGCGGCCTTCTTGGCGACCTTGTGCTGACGCTTCAGTGCCTTGGCCTGGGTCTTGTCCGCCTTCGCACGACGCTTGTCAGCCTTCGAGGAGATCTTGTCGGCCTTCTTGGTGGCCTTCGACGCCTTCTTGCTGAGCTTCTCGGCCTTGCTGTCCTTCAGGGTGTCGAGAGCGCTCTCGGCCTCCTGTACGGCCTGGTCGAGGCCCTGCGTGGTGTCGTTCTTCGTGGCGTTGCTCACCGTAATTCCTTTCGAGGCGGTATTGCTGTCATCTTTGTCGGACGTCGGGGAGGCCGGCTGCCGTGCCGCCCGGTTCTCGGCGAGGAGCTGCTCCACGATCAACCGGTGGTGGCCCGGGGCCGAGGACAGGTCCTGCGGTCCCCGTGCACGTGCCCCGCTCCCGGCACGGGGCCGCAGAGCGTAGAGGCCGGAGACGTCGCGGACGTCCCCCTTCTTGCGCCTGCCGTCGCCGCCGAGACTCGACGAGACCTGCCGGGCGGCACGTAGCGCGGTGAACGCGGTGTTGGGGTCCATGGACCGTGCATCTCCTTCAACATCCTCGGCGGACCGGCCGGTAGTCGGTCACTTCTCTGGCACTTCACTAACGGTTCTTCTGTCGACACAAAATGGGTCGTCATCCAACGATAACCAAATCTGTCCCCGAGGGTAGTCGGAATCGGGCGATCAGGGGTGCCCGCCCGGCGTCCGGTAGCCTTGCCCCCATGACCGTTCAGAAAACCGCGACAGCGACCCTGCACACCAACCACGGCGACATCGTCATCGACCTCTTCGGTGACCAGTCCCCGGCCACCGTGAACAACTTCGTCGGCCTGGCCACCGGCGACAAGGAGAAGGCCCCCTACACCACGGAGAACGCCTCCGGCAGCACCGAGGGCCCCTTCTTCGACGGCGCGATCTTCCACCGCATCATCGACGGCTTCATGGTCCAGGGCGGCGACCCGACCGGCACCGGCCGTGGCGGCCCCGGCTACGAGTTCGCCAACGAGAACCACCCGGAGCTCCAGTTCGACCGTCCGTTCCTCGTCGCCATGGCGAACGCCGGCCGCGACACCAACGGCTCCCAGTTCTTCATCACCGTCGGTGCCCACCCGCACCTCAACGGCGGCTACACCATCTTCGGTGAGGTCACCGACAAGGAGTCCCAGAAGCTGGTCGCCAAGATCTCCCGCGTCTCCACCAACCGCATGGACCGTCCGGACGAGGACGTCGTCATCGAGTCCGTGGACGTGGCCTGATCCTCCGCAGATTCTTCACCGGTGCCCCCGCCACGGCAGGCCTGATCCTGGCCTGCCTGGTGGTCTACGTGGTCACCGGACTCGACAGCGGGAGCCTGGCGCGTCCCGCGTCGGCCCAGGGCGTGGCGTGGGACCTCATGGTCGACCCGCACGCCATCACCGCCGACGGTGAGTGGTGGCGTCTGCTCACCGGGGCATTCGTTCACCTGGACCCGGGCCATCTGCTGATGAACATGCTGCTCATCGGTCTGATCGGCCGGGAGCTGGAGCGTGCCTACGGCACGCTCACCATGGTGGTGTCGATGGTGCTCTGCGCCGTCGGCGGCGGGCTGGCCGTGATGTGGCTCCAGCCCGACAGCCTCGTCGGAGGGGCGTCGACCATCGGCTACGGCATGTTCGCCATGCTGGTGGGACTGTCCCTGGAGCGCAGGACGGACGTGCGCGCACCGTTGGTGCTCATCGTCGTCAACCTGCTGTACTCGGTGACCGCGGGCGGGGTCTCCCTGCCCGGTCACCTCGGTGGCCTGGCCGCCGGTGCGCTCGTCGCGGTCGTGCTGACCGTGGTGCGCCGGGGCCGTGGCGGCCGGTCGGACCGGGCTACTTCCAGCCCATGGTCATCAACAGACCCACGATGAACAGGCCGAAGCCGATCAGGTAGTTCCAGGCGTTGAGCTCCGCCATGAAGGGGATGTGCGGGCCGGCGATGTAGTTGACGACCAGCCAGGCCAGGCCCAGCAGCATCAGGCCGAGCATCACGACGATGTACCAGCGCGGCGTGCCGGTCGCGTTCAGCTTGACCGGTGTGCGGCGGTCGGCGGCCGAGGAGCCGACGGCGCCGTTGTACTCCGGTGAATCGGAGATCCGAGACTTCGGCATGTGTATCCCTCACTGACATGGTGACGTGTTCGAACTGAACCAACCCTACCAGCACGAACCCCGGATTCCCCCACGGGTTAGGATGAGCGTCATGCGCATCCTCGTCATCGACAACTACGACAGTTTCGTCTACAACCTGGTGCAGTACCTCGGGGAACTCGGCGAGGACTGCACCGTGTGGCGCAACGATGCCGGGCAGCTCGGCACGTCGGACGGTGACCTGGTCGGTGCGCTGGAGTCCTTCGACGCCGTCCTGGTCTCCCCGGGGCCCGGGGACCCGACCTCGGCGGGCCGCACGCTGGAGGTCATCGCGCATTGCGCCGCGCACCGCGTCCCCCTGCTCGGCGTGTGCCTGGGACACCAGGCGCTGGCCCAGCACTTCGGCGCGTCCGTGGTGCGCGCCGACGAGATCTTCCACGGCAAGACCAGCCCCGTCACCCACGACGGCACCGGGGTCCTCGCCGGGATCCCCAGCCCGTTCACCGTGGCCCGCTACCACTCGTTGACGGTCGACCCGGCGACGGTGCCGGACGACCTGGTGGTCACCGGGCGTGTGGCGTCCGGCATGATCATGGCGATGCGCCACGCGACCCTGCCGATGCACTCCGTGCAGTTCCACCCGGAGTCGGTGATGACCGGCAATGGGCACCGCATCCTCGCCAACTGGCTGTCGGACGCAGGACGGCCCGTCGACGAGGCCGAGCTGGCGCGTCTGGCCGAACGCCACGCCGCCACGCTCGCCGGGGCGACCGCCACCGGCGTGTAGCCGTCCCCGGCACGACAGAACCCGGCACCCACGTGGGTGCCGGGTTCTCGCGTCGGGTCATGCAGGGTTCACACCCGG
>NZ_JBQSWV010000034.1:0-25489 GCF_052377495.1 Corynebacterium sp. AOP36-E1-14 | reverse complement strand
GGTGTGCTTGGCGGCGACGTTGGACTGGATGAAGTCAGCACCCTTTAGCAACACGCCCTACATCGACCACGCCGAGGCCGACGGCACGCACTTCCGCGGGTGCGGCCTGCTCAACAGCGCCGCGGAGTTCCCCCTCGGCTCGGCCCCGCGCGCCCAGGTCGCCCGGCACAAGCAGGAGGTCGAGGACATCGTCGCCACCGCCCTGGGTTCCGGCGACCGAGCCAGCGGCCGAGCCACGGCCCTGCACATCTCCTTCCTCCTCGAGGGCGCGATGAGCCGGTCCGGACTCGACGGAACCACCACCCACCTGCACCACGCCCGCGAGATCATCAGGGCGCTCGCTGCATGACGTCCTCGCGACTCCCCGCCCTGCTGGCGGTCACGGTGACCGCGGTGCTGTGGGGAACCACCGGCACGGCGGCCACCTTCGCCGGCGACGTCGGACCACTCGCCATCGGCGCGGTGTCACTCGGCGTCGGTGGACTCCTCCAGGCACTCATCGCCGTCCCTGAGCTACGGCGGCAACGAGCCCTGCTCCGGACGCACCGACGCACCGTCCTGCTCGGCGGCGTGGCGGTGTTCACCTACCCCCTGGCGTTCTACAGCTCGATGCACCTGTCAGGTGTGGCGGTCGGCACGGTGATCTCCTTGGCCTCGGCACCGCTGGCGGCCGGACTCATCGAGAAGTTCACCGGTGGGGCGCGGCTGGGGCAGTGGTGGGCGTCCGCCGCCGCACTGGGCGTGACCGGCGCGGTGTTGATCAGTGTCGCGTCCGGTGAGCGGGACTCCGGCGACTCCGGCTCGGGCGCGATGCTCGCCGGCATCGTGCTGGGCCTGGTCGCCGGGGTGTCCTACGCCGTCTACGCGTGGGCGGCGTTCCGGCTCATGGTCGTCGGGGCGGGACGCGGCGCGGCGATGGGCTCGGTGTTCGGTGTCGGCGGCGCACTGCTGATCCCGGTCCTGCTGCTGACGGGTGCGCCGATCCTGGACTCGTGGAACAACGTGGCGGTGTCGGCGTACATCGCGGTGGTGCCGATGTTCCTCGGCTACGTCCTGTTCGGTTACGGACTGACCGCACTCGCCCCGAGCACGGCGACGACGGTGACGCTGCTGGAACCTGCGGTGGCCGCGCTGCTGGCCGTGGCGGTGGTCGGCGAACGCCTGGCCCCTCTGGGGTGGGTCGGCCTGGCGCTGATCGCCCTGGTGCTGCTGATCCTCGCGTTCGCCCCGCAGCGCAGCGGGGACGATGAACGTCGCGAGGGCACCGGGAACACCGGCGACATCACCCCGTTGCCCGAGCCCGAAGATACTCACCCTTCCAGGTAGGCAAAGGGGCCGAATCGCTGCCTGGAAGGGTGATCCGGCGACACGGGCCGGCGCCGGGACTCCTACAGCTTGCCGAGGTGGCGCAGCGCCACACGCGTGGACTGCTTGGCGGAGTCACGCAGCACCGGGTCGACGTCGGTGTAGATCTCGTCGACGATCTGGCCCACGGTGGCCTCGTCCCCCAGCTTCGCCACGGCCTCGGTCACCTGCTGGAGCCGGAACTCCCGACGCTCCAGGTACTTCTGCGCCAGCTCGGCGGTGTCCTCGCGGTCCGGACCATGGCCCGGCAGCATGTGCACCCCGGCCCCACGACGGATCAACAGCCGCAGGGTCTCCAGGTAGTCGCCCAGGTCACCGGTGGTTTCCGAGATCATGGTGGTGTGCCGTCCGGCGATGGTGTCACCGGTGATGATGGCCTCGACGTCGGCATCGGTGTCACCGGCGTCGGTGTGGACGGCGAAGCAGACCGAATCATCGGTGTGCCCCGGGGTGGCGATGACCTCGATCGACGGGGTCAGCCCCTCGAACCGGATCACCTCGCCGTCCTCCAGGACGTCCCCGCCGATGCAGTAGCGCTTGTCGATGGCGCGCACCGGTGCCCCCAGCAGCTGGCGTAGGCGGGCGGCCCCGTCCTCGTGGTCGGGGTGGTGGTGGGTGAGGAGGATCAGTGCGACCTCCGCGCCACCCTCGGTGGCCTTCGCGCGCAGGACGTTGAGGTGTCCCTCGTCCTGCGGCCCGGGGTCGACGATCACGCTCCGGCTGTCACCCGGTGCCCGGATGACCCACGAGTTCGTGCCCTCCAACGCCTGGTAGCTGGGGTTGTCGCACAGGACGACTCCGGTGGAAGGGGTGACGGAACGCAACTGGCTGTACGCGGGATGCTCCATGGCTCTGATCCTACTGCGGGGACCGCCCACGGTCAGTCCGGGCGGGGGTGGGTCCACCCGTCCCGGAAGCGGCCACGGTGGCGGGGACGGGACGGGCGGACGGCTCAGGCCACGCGGACGATGAGCTCGACCTCGACCGGGCTCCCCAGCGGGAGCTCGGCGACGCCGACGGCACTGCGGGCGTGCGCCCCGGCGTCGCCGAAGACCTCGCCGAGGAGTTCGGACGCACCGTTGACGACGGCGGGCTGTCCGCCGAATCCGGCGGCCGAGGCGACGAAGCCGACGACCTTGACGACCTGCACGACGTTGTCGATGCCGACGAGGTCGTGGACGGCGGCCAGGGCGTTGAGCGTGGCGGTGCGGGCGTACGCCGCAGCGTCCTCGGGGGACACCGCGGCATCCTCGGCACCCACGGAGCCGGTCACGGGCAACCGGCCGTCGACGAAGGGCAGCTGGCCGGAGGTGAACACGAGGTCACCGGTGCGCACGGCGGGCACGTAGTCCGCGACCGGCGCGGCGACCGGGGGGAGGGTGAGACCGAGCTCACCGAGCCGGGCGGAGACGCGGCCCCCGTCGACCGGCACTACTTCTCCCGCTTCAGGTAGGCGACGTGCTGCTCACCGGTCGGGCCGGGGAGGACCGAGACGAGTTCCCAGCCGTCCTCACCCCAGTTGTCGAGGATCTGCTTGGTGGCGTGGGTCAGGAGCGGAACGGTGACGTATTCCCATTGAGTCATGTCGACGAGTATACAAATGTCCCGGCTCAGGCCTGGGACGCCTCGAGCTGGCCGGCGAAGAAGTCGGCCCAGCTCTCGACCTCGGGGTGCTTGCGCAGCAGGGCACGGCGCTGACGCTCGGTCATGCCGCCCCACACGCCGAACTCCACGTCGTTGTCGAGGGCGTCCGCACGGCACTGGAGCACGACCGGGCAGTGGCGGCAGATGGCCACGGCCTTGCGCTGCGCGGCCCCCCGGACGAACAGCTCCTCGGGGTCGATGTTGCGGCAGTGCGCCTGGGTGATCCATTCGCCACGGTTGTTGAAGGACTCGCGGGTGGTGACCTGCCCGGCCGTGCGGTGCAGCACACCCTGGCTGCCGCTGCGAACATCGGGGGCTGCGGCGGCCTCAACGTCGGTGGAGGTGTCGGGGCGTTGGAGTGAAGCGGTCATGATGTCCTTCCGCTGTGGATGGTGGCCGGGGGGTTGATGATCCCCGGCTCCGGAGATCTGACCCCGGAAGTGATCATCAGCAAACTGGGTGTAAGTGTATTCACACAGATTTAGAAGTGTCGAATCGCACATATGCCGAGAACCTGTGCGGCACGTCACCGGGCGCCCGCGACGAGGGTCCGGGCCATGCCCACGCGGTCCGTCGCGCCGTCCGGCCCGTCACTGCTCCACCACGGGCCCCGCCACTGCCCCACCACTGTGTCTTCTCGCCCACCCACGGCACACTCGGCGCCGTCGCGCAGCGGAATGGAATGATCGCCACAGAAGATGTGCTGGTCATCACACTACGGCACCACAATGACGGTACAATGTGATGTCCGTCACCACTTGACCGTTCGCTCGCCGCCCGGCCACGGTCGCTGCTACCGACGGCCCCGGCGACGCGCCGCCGGCGCCTCACCGCCGCCCCTCCGAAACCCCGCACACGACCTCCGCGGAACGTCCGACGGCGCAGCCCTGCGCCACCCCCGCACGCTCCCCCTGCCGGGGACCGATCGGCGATACCGGCACGGGCTCCCCATCACAGGGGCCATCCGATACGCTGCTGTGTGTGACTTACCTCAAGAGCGCAGCCACACTCGTCCTCGCCGTCGTGATGGTGGGCGCACTCACCGCCTTCGCCGTCGTCCCACTGGTCGGCGGCGCGGGCCTGGTGGTCAACGCCGGCTCGGACACCGTCGACAGCGACCTCGCCGACATCGACGACAACGAGTCGCTGCCGGAGGTCAGCACCGTCACCGACCGTGAGGGCAACACGCTGGCCACCCTCTACGACCAGCGCCGCTACTCCGTCGGGGCGGACGAGATCTCCGACACCATGAAGGACGCCATCGTCGCCATCGAGGACCGTCGCTTCTACGAGCACGACGGGGTGGACGTGCGGGGCACCCTGCGCGCCCTGGCCGCGAACTTCTCCAGCGGCGGGGTCGAGCAGGGTGCCTCCACCATCGACCAGCAGTACATCAAGAACTACCTGCTGCTCATCGACGCCGCGGACGACGAGGAACGCGCCGCCGCCACCGAGACCTCGGCGTCGCGCAAGCTGCGCGAGATGAAGATGGCCACCGACCTGGAGAAGCGCTACTCCAAGGACGAGATCCTCACCCGGTACCTCAACCTCATCTCCTTCGGTAACGGCGCCTACGGCATCGAGGCCGCCGCGCGCACCTACTTCTCCACCACCGCCGACCAGCTCACCGTGCCGCAGTCCGCCCTGCTGGCCGGCATGGTGCAGTCCACCAGCGCCCACGACCCGTGGACGAACCCGGAGAGCGCCCAGGCCCGGCGCGACGCCGTGCTCAACTCCATGGTGGAGACCGGCGCCCTGGGTCCCGCCGAGCGCGACCGCTACGTGGCCGAACCCCTCGGCGTGAACGAGAGCCCCGTGGGCCAGGCGAACGGCTGCATCGGCGCGGACAACGCCGGTTTCTTCTGCGACTACGTGCTGTCGTACCTGGAGAACCACGACCTGGACACCGCCGAGCTCGCCCGTGGCGGCTACACGGTGCGCACCACCCTGGACCCGGCAGCGCAGGAGACGGCCGTGAACGCGGTACGCGCCCAGGCCGACCCGTCCACCCCGGGTGTGTCGCTGACCTCCAACTTCATCGCACCGACGGACGACGCCCACGAGGTCGTCGCCATGGCGTCCTCGCGTACCTACGGGCTCGACGCGGACGTCAGCGAGACCGTCCTGCCGGTGACCCACACCTCCGAGGGCAACGGCGCCGGCAGCGTGTTCAAGATCTTCGCCGCCGCGGCCGCCATGGAGAACGGCATGGGCCTGAACACCAGCCTCGACGTTCCCAACCGCATCGAGGTCTCCGGCATGGGCAGCGGCGGTGCGGAAGGATGCCCGGCCAACCGCTACTGCGTGGAGAACGCCGGCGACTTCAAGTCGAAGATGAGCCTGCGCGAGGCACTGGCCACCAGCCCCAACACCCCCTTCGTGGCCATGGCGGAGAAGCTCGGCACCGAGCGGATGACCGACATCGCCGTGGACCTGGGCCTGCGCTCCTACGGCGAGGCGGGCTCCTACGACGGCGAGCAGTCCGTGGCCGACTTCATCAAGGACAGCAACCTGGGCTCCTTCGTGCTGGGCCCGCTGGAGGTCAACCCCCTGGAGCTGGCGAACGTCTCCGCCAGCCTCGCCGACCACGGCCGCTGGTGCGAGCCCTCCCCCGTCCTGTCGGTCACCGACCACGACGGGCAGGACGTGGCGCTGGACACCCCGGACTGCGAGCAGGCGCTCTCCTCCGGTGTGGCGGACGCCCTGGCCAACGGCATGGGCGGGGACGTCGCGGACGGCACCGCGTCCGGCGCGGCCGACGCGTCCGGCTGGGGCGGGCCGATCTCGGCGAAGACCGGCACCACCGAGACCAGCCTGTCGGCGGCCTTCCTGGGCTTCACCCCGGGCCTGGCGGGCGCGACGTACGCCTTCAACGACGGCTCGCAGGCCTCCCCACTGTGCACCGGGCCGCTGCGCCAGTGCGGCGAGGGCAACCTCTACGGCGGCAACGAGCCGGCGCGGGCGTTCTTCACCGCGGCGAACTCCATGGTCGGAAGCTACGGCGGTGCGGGCCTGCCCTCCTACAACCGTGACTACGACCGCGGCAACCCCGCGCGCTACCGCAGTGCGGCGAACGACACGGCGACGGGCGGTGCGTCCGGAACAGGATCGTCCGGGACGGCCACCCGTGAGACCGGCTGGGACATGACCCTCGACGAGTTCGACTAGGCCACGTCCCACCCGCCGTTACACTGGGCAGGGTGACTAGCCGAGACCTCCCAGACAACAGTTCCGCACGCGCCCGCGGCGTCCTCTCCTCCGCCCTGCGCGCCACCGGCGCACTCGCCGCGCTCGGCGTGGCCACGGCGGCCGCCGCCGTCGTCGAGACCCGCGCCTTCGTCCTGCACGAGGTGACCGTGCCCGCGCTCGAGCCGGGCACGCTGCCGGAGGGGCAGGACGACTTCAGGATCCTGCACGTCTCCGACCTGCACATGCTCGCCGACCAGAAGATCAAGCAGGGCTGGGTCGCCTCGCTCGACGCCCTGGAACCCGACCTGGTGGTCAACACCGGCGACAACCTCGGCGAGGAACAGGCTGTGCCGGGCGTCCTGCGTGCGCTGGGTCCGCTGCTGCGCCGTCCGGGTGTGTTCATCTTCGGCAGCAACGACTACTACGCGCCGCACCCGGTGAACCCCTTCAACTACCTGCTGGGCAAGCGCAACAAGCCCAGCGACGTGGAGCTGCCGTGGCGCGGCATGCGCGCCGCCTTCGTGGAGCACGGTTGGGAGGACGCCACCCACCGGCGCGTGGACTTCGCCACCTCCGGGGTGAAGCTCGCCGTGGGCGGTGTGGACGACCCGCACCTCGACCGGGACGACTACGGGGCCCTCGGCGGCCCGCCGAACCCCGAGGCCGACCTGGCGATCGGCCTGGCGCACTCCCCGGAGCCCCGGGTGCTCGACGAGTTCGCCGCCGACGGCTACCAGCTGATGATGGCCGGGCACACCCACGGCGGTCAGCTGTGTCTGCCCGGCGGGCGGGCGATCGTGACGAACTGCGGGATCGACCGCTCCCGGGTCTCCGGGTTGTCGCGGTGGTCCGAGCGGATGTGGCTGCACGTGACCAACGGGTTGGGGACGTCGAAGTACGTGCCCTTCCGGATGTTCTGCCGCCCGTCGGCGACCCTGGTCCGGGTGGTGGAGCGGGAGTCCTGACGCGACCCGTTGCGCGGCCGTGTGCAGGTGTTTTGCCACGGGGCCGGAAGTCCGTCTATAGTGCTTACCTGTTGCGACACAGAGAAACCCGCGAGGGTTGATCCGTGCCGTTCCAGACCGGGGTATGGCGCAGCTTGGCAGCGCGCTTCGTTCGGGACGAAGAGGTCGTGGGTTCAAATCCCGCTACCCCGACAGCCAGAGGAACACCCTCCGACCTGCAGACGCAGGACGGAGGGTGTTCCTTTTCTTTGCGTGGGATCCGGGTGACCGGCCGCAGGAGGCCACCCTCAGGGGTGTTTCCCGCGTAGGCCGCCACTTCTAGCGTGGAACCGATGACAAGTTTCACCCCGTCCGGCGCGGGCCGCGTCCTGCCGACCGCGCTGCGCTCACGGATCCTGCGTGCCGGGGACGACGCGGAACGCGCCCTGGCGCTCGCCGACGACGTCCGCCGGGCCGTCGGGCTGCAGTCCCCCGGCAACACCCGACGGATGTGGCGCGGCCTGGCGGAGCTCGGCGCGCTGAACCTCACCGCGGCCCGGTGTCTGGGCCCACACCTGGAGGCCCTCGCGATCCTGCAGCAGGCGCGCGAGTTCGACCTGGTCGTCTTCGCCCCGGCGGGGTCGACCTGGGGCGTCTTCACCGACGACTCCGCGGCACAGGTGCACGCCCAGCGGACGCCGACCGGCGGCTGGCTGCTCACCGGAGGAGTGTCCGGGTCCGCGGCGGTGGGTTCGCTGAGCCACGCGCTCGTCAGCGCCCGCACCGACGGAGCGGCACACAGCCTCTTCTCCGTCCGGCTCCACGACGACGGTGTGACCGTCGACGCCCGGGACGGTGGGAGTGTGAGGTTCCTGCGGGCCCACGCGCACGTCGTGGGAGCGCAGGACTGGTACACGTCGCGTCCCGGGCACGCCCTCGCGGCGGCCGGGGAGGCGGCGATGTGGTGGGGCGCGGCCTGTGGCCTCGCGCAGAAGCTGCACCTGCGGCTCGCCCGGCCGACACCGGACGCCATGAACGCCGTGAACAGGACGGACCTGTGGGACCTGGGACGCTGCGACACGGCGCTCTTCGCGGGCGGTGCGGTCCTGGAGCGACTGGCCGGCGTCGTGGACCGCGAAGGTGCCACAGGGGCACCGGAGTGGGCTGAGGCCCTGCGGGTCCGCGGCATCGTCCACGACGCCTGCGAGACGACGCTCTCCTGCGTCCTACGGTCCCTGGACGCTGCCCCGGGGAGCGGTCCGGACGGTGACGACGACGCCCGCGCCCGACAGGTGCGCAACCTGCGGGACGCGCTGCGTACCCACCGTCCCCGGGAGGATCTCGTGACCGTGGGTGCCAGTGCCCTCCAGGGCCTGCCGACGGTCTGGGGCGGACGGTGATGCCCCGCCGCTGAACGACAACACGATTCGAGCGAGTTGCGAGCGAGTGCAGCCAATTGCGGAAGTGTATTGACATATAGACACACCGTTTATTTTGTCATGCCTTTTTCGGTTTATTTATGACCGGAGAGGCCGCGAACGACGGAAAATGCCCGTCACACTTTCGACACAATGACGTACACTGGGAACGAACATTTGTTTCCGACGACCGAAAGGGAGAACCACCGTGGGTCTCGACGACAAGATCAAGAACAAGGCTCAGGACGCCGCCGGCAAGGCCAAGGAAGCCGCTGGTGACGTCACCGACAACGACCGTCTCAAGGGAGACGGGAAGACCGACCAGGCGGCGTCCGGTGTCAAGGACGCCGCAGAGAACGCCAAGGACAAGATTTCCGAGGGAATCAACAAGATCACCGGAAACTAGCGGACCGCAGACCCCTGCGCCCCGTCCCGGAACGACGACTCATGAACGGAGAATGACATGGACTCGAATACGCTTATCCTCGCCGCCAGTTCGGCCCCCGCCCCTCGGCTTCATCGGCTGGATCATCGTCGGCGGTCTCGCCGGCTGGATCGGCTCGAAGGTCATGGGCACCGACGCCTCCATGGGGATCATCCTCAACATCGTCGTCGGCGTGATCGGCGGCTTCCTCGGTGGCTGGCTGCTGACCCTCTTCGGCGTGGACGTGGCCGGCGGAGGAATCATCTTCAGCTTCATCACGTGCCTCATCGGCGCGGTGATCCTGCTGTGGATCGTGGGACTGGTGACCAAGAAGAGGTGACGTCCCCGGCCCCCGCGGGCCGGACCCCTCCTCCCCCACCACCGGGAGTTACCCCTCAGCTCGGCTGGGGGGTCTTTTCACGTCCGGGCGGGGTCATCCCGTGCTCCATCCCCCACCGCACCGCCTGGGAGCGCCGTTCGACGCCCATCTTGCGGTACGCCGACCTGATGCACGACTTCAACGAGTTGATCGTGATGAAACTCCGCTCGGCGATCTCCGCGTTGGTCATCCCCCTGGTGATCAACGTGACGATCTCCGCCTCCCGCGCTGTGAGCCCCTCCGCCTGTCCCGGCCAGACGCCACGCACCGGCACCGGGTCGGAGGCCGCGGCACCCGCGAACTCCGCGGTGTCGGAGACCAGCACCTGCCCCTCCACGATCGCCTCCAGGCACTCGACCAGCACCCCGGCACCCATCGACTTGTCGAGGTAGCCGTGACACCCCTTGTCCAGGGCGGTCTGGATGAGGTCGGCCTGCATGTTCCAGCTGTAGACCACCACGCGCCCGGCGGTGGGGTCGGCCAGCACGGCGTCGATCTCCTGGCCGTCCGCCTGGGTCAGCCCGAAGGTGTCGTAGAGGGTGAGGTCCACCGGGCGCTCGCCGGTGGTCCCCACGTCCGTCTCGACGATGTGGATCCTGCCCTCGTACGGGGCGAGGATCGACCGGAGTCCGGCGACCACGACCTCGTAGTCGTTGAGCAGCCGGAGTCTGAGGGGGTGGGTGATTTGCGTGGGCACGCAGCCGATTGTCTCAGAACTCCTCGTAGCTCGCCGGATCCTGGCCCTTCAGACGCCCGTCGGGACGCCCCAGGGCGGTGATCGCCGCGACCTCGTCGTCGCGGAGCTCGAGCTTCAGCGAGTCGAGGTTCTCCTGCTGACGTTCCCGGCTGGACGCCTTCGGGATCGCCAGGGAGCCGACGGCCCGGTGCCACGCCAGCACGACCTGCCCGGCGGAGGCGTCGTGCGTACGTGCGGCGTCCTGCACCGGGGCGCTGTCCAGCGCGGCGCCGCGTCCCAGCGGACTCCACCCCTCGGTGATGATCCCGTGCGAGTTGTTCCACTCGAGGGCGCCGACCTGGGGGAAGGCGGGGTGCAGCTCGATCTGGTTGACCTCCGGGAGCTCACCGGTCTCCTTCTCCAGGGTCTCGATGTGCTCCGGCAGGAAGTTGCACACGCCGATGTGCTTGACCAGGCCACGCTCCCGCGCCTCGATCAACGCACGCCAGGCCTCGACGAAGTGGCCCTGGCCGGGGTTCGGCCAGTGGATGAGGTACAGGTCGATCGGGCCGACGTCCGCCCGGTAGTAGGACTCCTCCACCGCGGCCAACGCCTTCTCGCGCTCCTGGTAGCGGCCCGGGAGCTTGCTGGTGTAGATGATCTCGTCGCGCGCGGCGAGGCCCCGGTCCACGGCCGCACGGATGCCGGCCCCGACCGTCCCCTCGTTCTCGTAGTTGTAGGCCGAGTCGATCAGGCGGTAGCCGAGTTCGATGGCTCCGGTGACCGCATCGGCGCCCTCGGTACCCCACAACTTGTAGGTGCCGAACCCCAGTGCGGGCAGTTCGAGCGATGCGGAGTTGGACTGTCGGTCGGGCGTTTCAGACGCTGTATGAGACATGCCGCCCGATCGTAACAAGGTCGCCGTCCGGGCGTGTCCGGGTAAGGGCAGGGGCCCCTACTGCAAAGTCCTGCCCGTACCCGTGTCCGACACGCCTGATAAACTTGGCCCGTCGCATGAGGTTACTCGGATCCTGACCGGATCCGCAGGTGGTTCGGTCCGAAAGACCCGACAGCCGCAGGAACCATGGGGCGCCTACCGAGTCAGAACAAATGTGAGGTGTTGGTGAGACCGTGACCCTGATCGTCGTTCCTGTGGTGCTTGCCATAGCTCTCGCACTGACCCCGGTCCTGGTCAAGACACTCGACCGCAACGCAGGCTGGCCACTGGCCGCCGTGTTCCTCGGGTTGGCCGCCTACGTACTCTCCTACGCCGGGGACATCCTCGACGGACAGGACGCCGTCTTCTCGGCGACCTGGGTCCGCGACGTCCTGCCCGGCGTGGACGGCAGCGGGACGGACCTCGAGTTCGCCCTGCGCATGGACCCCCTGGGCATGTTCTTCACCCTGCTCGCACTCCTGATCGGTTCAGCGGTGTTCGCCTACTCCTCGCGGTACCTGCACCGCGGGGAGCACATCATGAACTTCTACGTCCTGATGACGGCGTTCATGGTGTCGGTCGTCGTCCTGTTCCTCGCCGACGACGTCTCCGTGCTGTTCATCGGCTGGGAGCTCGTCTCGCTGGCGTCCTTCTTCCTCATCGCCCGCGCCGGCCACACCGGTGAGCCCGGTGCCGTGCGTACCCTGATCCTCACCTTCACCGGCGGGCTCAGCCTGCTGGTCGGCCTGGGTGTCGCCGTCGCCGCCACCGGGACGTCGAACATCTCCGGCATCATCAACAGCGACGTCTGGGGGCAGGACGCCTCGGTGACCGTCATCGTCGCCGTGCTCATCGCGCTCGCCGGGTTCTCCAAGGCCGCCCAGCTGCCCTTCCACGTGTGGTTGCCGGAGGCCATGGCCGCGGCGACCCCGGTCTCCGCGTTCCTGCACGCCGCCGCCGTCGTCAAGGCCGGCATCTACCTGCTGCTCCGTTTCTCCGGCATCTTCTCCGACGTGCTGGTCTGGAACCTGATGCTGATCATCTCGGGTATGGCCACCGCGGTCATGGCCGCGGTCTTCGCCTACCAGCAGACGGACCTGAAGCGGCTCACCGCCTACTCCACGGTCTCCCAGCTGGGCTGGATCGTGGCGACGATCGGTATCGGCACCCCGTTCGCCCTGGCTGCGGCCGTCCTGCACACCGCGGCACACGCGATGTTCAAGTCCTCGCTGTTCATGGTCATCGGCGTCATCGACCACCAGAACGGCTCCCGCGACATCCGCGAGCTCGGCTCGATCTGGCGTCGCATGCCCGCCACGTTCACCGCCGCCGCGATCGCCGCGGCGAGCATGGCCGGCATCCCGCCGTTGCTCGGATTCGTGTCCAAGGAGGGCATGCTCGAGTCCTTCACCGAGTCCCCGCTGCTGCCGGGCTGGGAGATCGTGCTGCTCATCGCCGCCGGTGTCGGCGCCGTCGCCACCTTCATGTACTCCGCGAAGTACCTCATCGGTGCCTTCATCGACACCGGCTCGGCCGTCGACACCGCCGAGGTCGTCCCTGTCGACGAGGTGAAGGAGGCACCGGCGTCCTTCTGGCTGCCGGCCGCGATCCCCGGTGTGCTGTCCCTGCCGGTCGTACTCTTCCTGTCGCTGTTCGACGCCCCGATGGACGCCATCGTCGGTTCCATCGGCTCCGGCGACCCGCACTCGCACCTCGCGCTGTGGCACGGCCCGGGCATCCCGCTCTACATCACCATCGCCGTCATCGTGGTCGGCTGCATCCTCGTGGCCATGCGCCACCGCGCCTTCACCGACTGGATGGAGGACCACCGGCTCTTCCCCTTCACCGGGAACGAGCTCATCGCCTTCACACTGCGAATGGCCAGCCGGTGGGGCCGCCTGGTCAGCCGCCTGGGCAACGCCCTGAGCCCGAACAGCCACCTGCTGTGGATCTTCGTGATGCTCCTGGTGCTCGGCACCGCGGCGTTCTTCGGCCCCGGCGGGCTGGAGAACCTCGGCGCCCTGCAGCCGCGGGTCTCCGGCATCGACAACATCACCGACATCGCCGGACTGCTCATCATGCTCCTCGTGACCATGGCGATCATCTCCACCCGCTCGCGGATGGGGTCCGTGGTCCTGGTCGGCGTGGCCGGTGCCGGTGTCTCCTGGATCATGCTGACCCTGGGTGCCCCGGACGTGGCGATGACCAACCTCATGGTCGAGTTCATCGTCACCGTGTTCCTCATGCTCGTCGTCCGCCACCAGCCGAGGCTCTACCTCAAGGAGGGTGAGAACCGCACGAAGTTCGCGGTCACCCTCGCAACGATCGTCGGCCTGGTCGTCTTCGTGGGTGTCTGGCTGCTCATCGGCCGTCACCCGCGGCCCGAGCTGGCCCAGTGGTACATCACCGAGTCCCCGGACGTGTCCGGCGCCAACAACATCGTGGCCGCGATCCTCGTGGAGTTCCGTGCACTCGATACGCTCGGCGAGCTGTCCGTGCTGGGCATGGCCGGAATCGTCATCGCGGCGATCGTCGCCTCGGTGCCGAAGTCCCCGGTCCCCGGTTACGGTCCCGGCTCCACCGCCGAGCTCTTCCGCAAGGAGGGGTCCACCAAGTTCCCCGACGTGCACAAGATCCCGGAGCTCGCGCCCTTCTACTCGAAGTACCTGCGCAGCACCCACCTGAATTCCATCCTGGGCCGCAACGTGGTCTGGCCGTTCCTCGCCGTCCTCGTGGTCTACTCCGCGGTGACGCTGTACCGCGGTCACCAGGCACCCGGCGGTGGCTTCCTCGCCGCCCTGATGCTCGCCCTCGGCCTGGTGTTCTGGTACCTGGTGCAGCCGAACGCGAAGAAGATCGGGAAGGTCGACCTCGGCTACCAGCTCGTCGGCGGCGGCATCGTCCTGGCACTGGTCACCGGACTCTTCGGCTTCTTCGAGGGCAGCTTCCTCGCACCGATCCACTTCTACATCGGTTCGGAACACTTCAGCTCCTCGCTCTTCTTCGACGGCGGCGTGTACCTCGCGGTCATCGGCATCGTGGCCATCGTCCTCAACTCGCTCGGCGGACGCGACCGGCCCGGTGCCGAGCCCGGCAAGCTCACCAAGGCCAGTCCGGTGGAGTCCTCGAAGATGATGGCCCAGCGCCCTGAGCTCCAGGCCCTCGCCGGCTCGAAGGTCGCGGTCACCGCCGGTGGTTCAGCGGTCCCGTTGAACCCCTCGGCCGTCGCCGAGGAGCAACGCCGGAACAAACAGAAACACCCGGACGAGGCGGACCCCGCCCCGAAGTCCGACAAGACAGGCAAGACAGACAAGACAGACAAGAACGAGAAGAAGGACGGTGACGACCAATGATCATCGCGGCCATCATCGCCCTGCTCGTCGCGGCCGGCGTCTACATGGTGATGCAGCGCGGCATGGTCCGCGTCATCATCGGCACCACGCTGATGAGCCACGGGGTCAACCTGCTGCTGCTCGCCGCAGGCATCGGGGCCTGGCGCTCCGACCCGCTGGCAGACCGGACGCTGCCCGCGGAGTCCGCCGACCCGCTCCCCCAGGCCTTCGTCCTCACCGCCATCGTCATCTCGATGGCGACCACCGCCGTCCTGCTCGCCCTCGCGGCCCTCGGCCGTGACGACGACACCCGCTCCGGCGAGGACGTCCAGCGCGCCCGCCGCGAATTCCGCGCCCTGGACACCGTGGGCCAGCGTTCCGCCCACCGCATCGACGAACACTCCGCACAGGCCAAGCGCCGGCGCGACCGAGAGGTGGACTACTGATGAACCCGGACACCCTCGGCCCGCTCCTCGCACTCTTCATCGTCGTCCCGCTGATGTCCTCGGGCATCGCCGCAGCGCTGCCCTGGAGCCTGCCCCGGCGGGCCCTCGGCCTGATCGTCCCCTTCGCCGGCATCGTCGGCGGCGTCCTGCTGCTGACCCAGGTTGCCGGCGGCGGTGAGACCACCGTCGTCGCCGACAACGTCGGCGACTTCATCGGCGGCGTCTCGATCCCGCTGGCGGCCGACACGCTCTCCGCGGTGATGATCGTGGCAACCTCCGTGGTCGCCTTCACCGCCAACTGGTTCGCCGAGGCCGTCGGCGAGTCTCAGGCACGGTTCTACCCGGCGATGACGTTGATGCTGCTGGCCGGCGTGTGGGGTGCCTTCCTCACCGCCGACCTGTTCAACCTCTTCGTGTTCATCGAGGTCATGCTGATGCCGTCCTTCGGCCTGCTGGCCATGACCGGCACCTGGGCGCGCCTCGCCGCAGGACGCACCTTCGTGCTGGTCAACCTGGTGACCTCGCTGACCCTGCTCTCCGGTGTCGCCCTGGTGTACGCGGTGGTCGGCACCACCAACATCGCCGCCCTCGCAGGAGCCGCGGGCGAACGTGCCTCCGGCGGGTTCGCCGAGGGCATCTACGGCACCCAGTGGCAGCTCTGGCTCGCCCTGGGCATCGTGCTGATCGCCCTGGCCGTGAAGGCCGGTGCCGCCCCGGTGCACACCTGGCTCCCCCGCGCCTACGGATCGACCTCCCCGTCGGTGATGGCCCTGTTCTCCGGGCTGCACACCAAGGTCGGCGTGTACGCCATCCTGCGCATCTTCATGACCATCTTCGAGGGTGACCAACGCTGGGCGCTGACCATCCTGGTCTTCGCCGTGATCGGCATGATGATCGGCGGGTTCGCCGCCCTCGGCGAGACCACCCTGCGCGGGGTCATCTCCTACCAGATGGTCAACGGCATCCCGTTCATCCTCGTCGCACTGGCCTTCCTCGGCGGCAACGCCGAGCTGATGCTCTCCGCGGCGATCTTCTACATGCTGCACCACATGATCACCGCAGGTGCGCTGATCATGGCCGCCGGTGCGGTGGAGGAGACCTACGGCACCGGGCGGCTGCGCCGGCTGTCCGGCCTGATGCGTCGCGACCCGATGATCTCCGTGGTCTTCGCCGCCGCCGCGATGTCGCTGATCGGCTTCCCGCCGTTCTCCGGCCTGTGGGGCAAGCTCATGCTGATCTTCGCCATGGTCCGCGACTCCGGGCCGATGGTCTGGGTCGGTGTCGGCGCGGTCGTCGTCGCCTCCATCGGCGCCCTGCTCAGCATGCTGCACGTCTGGCGCAAGTGCTTCTGGGGCAAGCCGATGGACAAGCAGGACATGGACCCCAGCCTGGCGGTCAGCGTGCGGCTCACCCTGCCGAGCGCGGCGATGATGGTCATCAGCATCGCCATGTTCCTCGGCATCGGCGCGATCACCCAGGTCACCGGCGACGCCGCGGCGTCGCTGACGGACACCACGGACTACGTCCACGCCATCCTCGGTGACCCGGACGAGGCCGTCGGGGTCGTCCTGCCCTCCGAGGAGTACGGCCTGGCGCACACCGAATCCGCAGCGGAAGGAACCCGGTGATGGAAAAGAAGAACATCTTCCAGCAGATCGGCCACTGGACGTCCTACTCGGTCTGGCTCGCGGGCCAGATCGTGAAGGAGTCCACCATCATGGCCTACGACACCTTCACCACCGGTCGTCACATCGCGCCCGTGATGATCTACTACCCGCTGCGCCTGACCAGTGAACGTGACATCGCGATCTTCATCGCCTCGATCACCATGACGCCGGGCACCCTGGCCCTCGGGGTCACCGGCCCCAAGGAGGTCGACGAGGACGCCAACGCCGGCAAACGAAACCTCAGCGACGTGAGCTCCGTGGCCACCTCGGAGTTCCGTACCCACGGTCTCACCCGTGTGCAGCGTTTCCTCGCCGTGCACGCCATGTACGGTGCCGACCCGCAGGAGCTGCTGCACTCGCTGGCGGTGATGGAGGCGAAGATCTCCCCCTCCGTGCGCAAGCGCAAGATCGAGTTCGACGTGGAGCACCTCGTGGAGCGCGGCGTTCCCGGGCCCCGCGGCTACCGCGGCAACCGCGGTGGTCGTGCCAGCGAGGACGGCGTCTTCGACATCGAGAAGGTCGACTCCACCCCGCACGCCGCCGCCTTCGTCGCGGCGATCATGCGCCAGGACGACAACCTCGACGTCAACGACTTCGACAACCTCTCCCGCGAGGAACGCGAGAAGATCGCCAAGACCCACGCGAAGAAGGCCGCCGAGGAGAAGCGCCGTCGGATCGAGGATGAGGAGAAGCGCCGTCGGCGCAAGCTCGCCGAAGAACTCAGCCCGCCGGCCCTCGACCTCGACGACGCCGACGACGACGCCAAGGACTCCGAGGGCGGCATCGACCCCGCACGGGTCGCCCCGTCCCAGGACGGCGGCATTTCCGCCATGTCCGAGGCGCACGACCAGTCCCCCACCGCCGACGGCACGAAGGCCTCCCGCAGCGGCCGCCGCACCTCCCCCATCGCCTCGCTGGTGAACGCGCTGGAGGTTCGTTCCCGCCTGCCGCAGCCGAACCTGGACCTCAGCGGTCGCCGGGGTCTTCCCGGAACACCGCTGTCCCGGCTCCGCGGTCGGCACGGAAGTCCCGCCACCGGTCAGGAACCCCACACCGGTGACCAGGACACCCCACCCGCCGACGGCGACAAGAGAGAGGACGACTCGAAGTGACACCGACACAATTCCTGTGGATCTTCGCCGGGGTCTCCGCGGTGATCATCGCCGCGGCCATGGCCCTCGTTCTGTGGCGGACCGTATCCACCCGTAACGACGCCCGCCGTGCCGTGTTGGCCGACATGGTCTTCCTGACCATCATCGCCGGCTTCCTCGTCTACAGCCTGTTCTACAGTTCGTCGATCACCTACGACGTCGTCCTGCTCGCCGGGCTGGGAGGCGCGATCAGTACCATGGCCTTCGCGCGGATCATCACCCGCGGACGCAGGTAGGAGAAATGATGCTCACACAGACACAGTCCACCGTCGACCTGCTCGCCGCCGAGGCCGGGGTGGTCCAGGAGACGAGCGAGATCGGCTGGATCCCGGCGATCATCGTCAGCGTCCTGGCCGTCATCGGCTCGCTCTACGTCCTGGTCTCGGCCGTGGCGATGTACCTCGCCCCGGACGCGCTGAGCCAGGTCAACATGATCGGTCCCGCGCTCGGCATGGGGTTGCCGCTGCTCGTGGCAGCTGACTTCGTCCACTCCTGGGCGACCGAGGGCTTCGCGGTCGGCTACCTGGTCAGGGGGATCGTCGCCGTCCTCGCACTACTCATCGTCCAGGCCGTGGGATCCTACGTGATGGGCCGTGCCCTGCACGCCACACTGTGGGACCACACCGTCCCCCTGTCCGGTGGCGAGAGGGCCAAGGAGACGAGCTGACCGTCACACGTGGGGGGCGACGGTCTCCGCGAGGTACCGGGAACCCGCGGTCGAGGGGTGGAACATCATCATGTACCCGGGGGTCGTGGTGTCGATGATGCCGGCGACGTAGCGCTCGGTGTCGGCGGCACAGCTGTCGTGGCCACGGGCACCGTCGATGACCTCGACGTAGGTGGCCCCGATGTCGGCCGCGGCGGTCTTCTGGTTCTCACGGTTCCAGTTCTCCACGTCACGCAGCAGCGGGATGGGCAGCCCGGCCGGCATGTTGGGGACCACGTTCAGCGGGCAGTACATCATGGTGTCGCGGTCCACGGTGGGCAGGGTGCCGGGCACCACGATCGAGGCCCCCGGGGCCACCGAGCGGATCCGCGCCGCAGCGGAAGCCATGTTCGAGCGGTAGCTGGCGGCCACGTTGACCGGATCAATCAGCCCCGTGCCGTTCTCGGCGTAGCCGAACGGCCCGAAGTCGTTCATGCCGACGGCGAGGACCACGGTGGAGTCGTTGTTCAGCACACCGGCGTTGATCGCCTGGTTGATGCGGGTGATCATCGACCCGGAGCTGATCCCCGAGCAGGAGTAGTCGTCGACCGTCCGTCCCGTGACCTGGCTGAGCTGCCGGGGGAAGTTCTGCGGGGACTGCAGCAGCCCGCGGTCTGCGGGTAGTCGTCCGCCCAGTCGCCGATGGGCCCCGGAACGCCGTGCAGCGTGTTGCGCACCTGGTCGGGGTTTGCGGCGAAGGAGTCGCCGAAGGCGACGATGTTTCCGGTGCCCGGCGCCGCGTGGGCGGCCGGGGCGAGCGTGGCGCCCAGGCCCAGTGAGGCGAGCAGGGCGGTGCCAGCCGCCAGGACGCGGGACGCCAGCCGACCACGTCGGGACGTCCTGCGCGGACCGGTAGGGGTACTGGATGGTGTGGTGGCGGGCATGGGTGAACTCCTCTTGGTGTGGCGCCTGCAGTCATGTACAGGGTATATGGATGCAGAAACCACACTAATGGCAGAAGCTTGCCCGCTCCAGTTCAGCCCACCCTCAGCATGTTCAGCTGTTCTTGAGCTCCGTGTAGATCTCCTTCACACGGTCGCGCAGGTTCTCGTCGACCCGGCCCCAGTAGGTCCAGCACTGGCCCTCGACCTGCTCGGAGACGCCCTGCATCGCCCCGGCGATGTTGCCGGCGAGACGCTCACGGGCGGCGTCGTCCAGCACCTCGCGCACGAGGTTGCCGGCCTGGCCGAAGTCGTCGTCCTCCGGGTGGCGCACGTAGGCGCCACGGGTGAGGTCGCCGCCGTAGTTGTCGTCGAAGAGGCCGAGGTCGTCGGCCGGGCCGGTGGCGGACTCCTGGCCGCGACCGAAACCGTAGGACGACTCCCCCGGCGCCACGCCCTTCTCCACCACGCCGGATCCGTCGGAGACGTCGTCGGTGCCCTCACCGCGCTCGAAGCGGTTCGGCGAGTACACCGGCGTGCCGTCGGCGGGGAACTCGTAGGCCGCCGCGCCGTCCTTCATGGTGTAGAAGTTGCGCTCCTCGACGACCGGACGGTTCACCGGCAGCTGCGGGTAGTTCGCGCCCAGGCGGTAGCGCTGGGTGTCGGCGTAGGCGAAGGCGCGCGCCATCAGCATCTTGTCCGGGGAGAACCCGATCCCGGGGACGATGTTGGACGGTGCGAACGCGGCCTGCTCGATCTGCGCGAAGAAGTTCTGCGGGTTGGCGTTCAGGGTGTAGTGCCCCACGTCGATCAGCGGGTAGTCCTTCTGCGACCAGGTCTTGGTCAGGTCGAAGGGGTTGTAGCGGTAGCCCTCGGCCTCGTCGAGCGGCATGATCTGCACCTTGACGTCCCAGGTGGGGTACTCGCCACGCTCGATGGCGTCGTAGAGGTCGGCGCGGGAGTGGTCGAAGTCGCCGGAGCCGACGACCTTGCTGGCCTCGTCGTCGGTGAAGAACTCCCAGCCCTGCCGGGTCTTGAAGTGGTACTTCACCCAGAAGCGCTCGCCGGCCGCGTTGATCCACTGGTAGGTGTGCGAGCTGAAGCCGTCCATGTGGCGGAAGTCCTTCGGGATCCCGCGGTCGCCCATGAGGTAGGTGACCTGGTGGGCGGACTCGGGGCTGCGGGTCCAGAAGTCCCACTGCATGTCCGCGCTGCGCAGCCCGTTGGTCAGGCGCTTCTGGGAGCGGATGAAGTCGGGGAACTTCATGCCGTCGCGCAGGAAGAACACCGGGGTGTTGTTGCCCACGATGTCGTAGTTGCCGTCGCGGGTGTAGAACTTCAGCGAGTATCCGCGCACGTCACGCACCGTGTCGGGGAAGCCCTGCTCGCCGGCGACGGTGGAGAAGCGGGCGAGCATCGGGGTGACCCGACCCTTCTGGAAGAGGTCGGCCTTGGTGTAGCGCGACACGTCCTCGGTGACGGTCAGTTCGCCGAAGGCACCGGAGCCCTTGGCGTGCACGTTGCGCTCCGGGATGCGCTCGCGGTTGAAGTGGGCGTGCTTCTCGACGAGGTGGACGTCGGTCAGGGCGATGGGGCCCTGCTCACCGACGGTCACGGAGTGCTCCTCGGTGGTGACCGGGGAGCCGTTGGCGTTGGTCGAGTGCCCGGAGTACGGGCAGACGCCGCGGTCTGCGATGTCCTTCGAGCTCGTGTGCTTGTCCGTGCTCATAAGTGTTCCCTCCTGGGTGCTGCCGTGTCGTGCACGCGTCGCGCACGTGTCAGTCGTGGTCGACGGTCGAGCTCCCGGAGGGTCCTGTCCGTGATGGTCGGTCACGGGGATGGTTCGCAGGCCCTGTCGGGGGCGTCCTGCCGCCTGGTTCCCGTTATACACTCCACCTCGATGCCTCGCACTATCAATCCTGACGGATTTAATGGGTACATTTATGACTCGTGGTGTGGCCGGTCACCGGCCGGTCCTGCTAGAATTCGGTACCGTGCGAAGAAGTTCAGCCCAGTCGGCCCGCGACACTTCCGCCGTGTCCGAGTCGGACCGCGCGGTCACCGACCTCGCCCTGCGTGCCGCCGGTGGCGACCGGCGGGCCCTCAACGACTTCATCGAGGCCACCCACGCCGACGTCTGGCGTCTGCTGGCCCACCTCGCGGATGCCGACCGCGCCGACGACCTCACCCAGGAGACCTACCTGCGCGCGCTCAGCGGCCTGCCTCGCTTCGCCGCCCGCTCGTCGGCCCGCACGTGGCTGCTGGCACTGGCCCGGCACACCTGGGTCGACAGCGTGCGCCACGACATGGCCCGTCCACGCCGCTCCGCCGAGCAGTGGGAGGACGCCACCGAGCTGACCACCTCCCCGGACACCACCGGCGGGCAGACGTGGGCGGAGCTGGTGGATGCCCGGGCGATGCTGGACAACCTCGCCCCGGACCGTCGTGAGGCGTTGATCCTCACCCAGATCCTGGGGCACACCTACGCCGAGGCCGCGGACATCTGCGGCGTGCGTGTGGGGACGATCCGGTCGCGCGTGGCGCGGGCGCGTGCGGACCTGCTCGCCGCGTCCGGCCGCGACGCCGGTGACACCGGCGACACAGATCCCGGACCGGTCCTACACTGGGGTTCGTGACCCACCTCCACCATCAGCATCTCCGGTTCCCACGTCAGGACGTCTGGGACTGGCACACCCGCCCGGGCGCGGTGACGCGTCTGACCCCGGGCTTCTCCCGCATCCGTGTCGCCGCCGAGGCGGACTCCCTGTGCGACGGGACCACCCTGCTCTCCCTGCCCGGCGGCGTGCCGGGCCTGCGGACCTGGGAGGCCCGTCACGTGCCGGGCGAATTCAGGGACGGCCACGCCTTCACCGACGAGTGCGTGAGCACCCCGTTGCGCCAGCTCACCGGCTGGCGCCACACCCACACCCTGCGCGAGGACGGGGCCATCGGGTCCGCGGGCACCGTGCTCACCGACTCCGTGCAGGCCAACGCCCCTGCCGCACTGCTGGACCGGGTGTTCACCTACCGCCACCGCCAGCTCGCCGACGACCTGGCACACCGCGCCCGCGTGGGTTCGGCGGAGGTGACCGGCCACCACACCGTGGCGGTCATCGGGGCGACCGGGTTGGTCGGCACCCGCCTGGTCGCACTGCTGCGCAATCTGGGGCATACGGTCATCCCGCTGTCGCGCTCGCGGATGCCGCATGAACCGCACGCCCGGATCTGGGACCCGGACTCCCCCGCCAGCGGCCTGCTCGACGGGGTGGACACCGTCGTCCACCTCGCCGGAGCTCCCATCGCCGGACGGTTCACCGAGAAGCACAAGGCGGCCGTGCGCGATTCGCGGATCGGCCCCACCCGTCGACTCGCCGAGCTCGCCGCCGCCACCGACGGGGTCGGCACCTTCATCGGTGCGTCCGCCGTGGGGTTCTACGGCCACAGCCGCGCCGGACGCGTCAACGAGCGTGCCGGTGCCGGCGAGGGCTTCCTCGCCGAGGTCGTCTCCGACTGGGAGGACGCCGCCTCCCCGGCGGCCGACGCCGGACGTCGCGTCGTCGCGGTGCGCACGGGCCTGGTGCTGGCGGGCGGTTCGCCGCTGCTCACCGCGCTGGCGGCGTCCTGCCGGGTCGGTGGTGGCGTGCTCGGCTCGGGCCGGCAGCACTTCCCGTGGATCTCGGTGGACGACCTGGTGGACGTCTACGTGCGCGCCGTGGCGGACGACACCCTGACCGGGGCGGTCAACGGCGTGGGGCCGCAGATGGTCACGAACGCGGAGTTCACCGCGACCCTGTCCGGCCTGCAACGAGTGCGCGTCCCGCTGTCCCTGCCGGTGCCGGCGGCCGCCCCGGCGATGCTGCTGGGCGTGCAGGGGGCCGAGGAGCTCGCCCTCGCCGACCAGAACGTCTCGCCCCGGGTGCTCGAGGACCTCGGGCACGTGTTCCGCCACACCACCCTGCGCAGTGCCCTGATCCACGAGTTGGGACTACCCGGCGAGTAGAATTGCGGGCATGGCTGAGTCTGGCATGTCTGACACCACCGCCCGCAGGGCACTGCTCGTCCTCTCCTTCGGAGGACCCGAGAAAGAGGAGGACGTGGTCCCGTTCCTCGAGAACGTGACCCGCGGCAGGGGTATCCCCCGCGAGCGTCTCGCCGAGGTCGGTGAGCACTACTACCGTTTCGGCGGCAAGAGCCCCATCAACGACCAGAACCTGGAGATCATCGACCACCTGCGCACCGAGATCGACGCACGTGGCCTGGATCTCCCCGTCTACTTCGGCAACCGTAACTGGGAGCCCTACGTGGAGGACACCACCAAGCAGATGGTGGCCGACGGCATCACCGAGGTCGTGGTCTTCGCGACGTCGGCCTGGGGCGGCTACTCCGGCGACATCCAGTACCGCGAGGACATCGAGCGGGCGCTGCAGTCCTGCCGGGACGCGGGCCTGACCCCGCCGACGATGACGAAGATCCGCCCCTTCCACGACCACCCGCTGTTCCTGTCCTCCTTCGCGCGCCTGGTGGACGCCGCCCGGCAGGAGCTTCCCGCCGACGTGCGGGAGGACGCCCGCCTGCTGTTCACCGCGCACTCCGTGCCGGTCTCGGCGGACGAGACGTCCTCCTCGGACTCCACGCACCGCTACTCCGGGCAGGTGCTCACCGCCGCCCGCGAGGTCCGCGAGCTGACGAGCTTCGCCTCCGACGGGGAGGACGGCACGGACGTGGAGCTGGTGTGGCAGTCGCGCTCGGGCCCGCCGCACATCCCGTGGCTGGACCCCGACATCTGCGACCACCTCGAGGAGACCGTCGGTGCCGGCGACCGGCGACCGATCGTGCTCGTGCCGATCGGCTTCATCTCCGACCACATGGAGGTGATGTGGGACCTCGACAACGAGGCCGCCGAGACCGCCGCCGAACTGGGGATCACGATGGTCCGCGCCGCCACGCCGGGCCCGACCCCTGAGTTCACCGAGATGATCCTGGACCTGGTCCCGGACCAGGTGAACTAGCGGACTAGCGGGCTAACGCAGTTCGTCGCGGGTTTCCTCCCAGAACTCCTCGGCGTCGAAGTCCTCGGCGGAGAAGTCGATGTCGTCGTCGCCGTCGAGTTCCTGGACCACGTCCTCGGTGACGTCGTCGCGGAGCTGACCGGCGCTCACACTGGACTCCTTGAAGGACTTCTCCAGCGTGGCCCAGTCCTTGCGGGTGAACTTCCCCTTCGGGTCCACGAGCCGCAGGATCAGTGTGCGGATGCGGTCGCGGCGCAGGACCTCGCGCCCGATGCGCTTCCGGCCGTTGACCACCCACGTGCCCAGCAGCACGGCGACAAGGGCGATGCCGAGCCAGCCGAGGATCGGGAAGACCTTGTTCACCAGCAGGGCGAAGTCGAAGAAGCTCAGGGCGAAGGCGGCGAGCGTGAGCACCACGAACACCGGACGGTAGCCGGTGGCGCGGTTCACGGTGAGGCGTTTGCCCAACGAGTAGAGCACGCCGAGGGTGGTGCTGAAGATCATCAGGTAGGTCGCCACGGACGCCACGATGCCGATGCCGGGGCTCATCTGGTTGATCAGCTCGAGGGTGGGCAGGGCCTTGTCGGCGACGTCGGTGATGCGGAACAGCAGGGCGACGGTGATCAGCAACAGGATGCCGGCGAACAGCGAGCCGCCGATGAACCCGCCCCACCCGGCGGTGCGGGTGTTCCAGTTGCTGCCGCCGATGAGGATGGCCATGGAGATGCCACTGAACATCGCCAGGCCCACGTAGTTGAGGGTGGCGAGCAGCCAGCCGGAGACCGGGGAGTCGACATTGGCCATGGCGTAGTCGCTGACGGCCTGCAGCGACTCCGGCGGGGACGACACGGCGTAAATACCCGCGGCGATGAGCAGCAGGATCATCACCGGGGTGATCATGGCGATGACCTGGGTGACCCGGTCGACGTCGAGCATTCCGGTGAGGAGTACGAGGGCAGCCATCAGTGCGGAGCCGACCCACAACGGCAGCCCGAACTGCTGGTTGAGGTTGGAGCCGGCACCGGCCATCATCACGAAACCGATGCAGAACTGGGCGATGGACAGTGAGTAATCCAGGAACACGGCCACCGGCTTCGAGGTGACCCCGGTGAAGACCTTCTCGTGGGACCGCGCCCGGAAGTAACTGCCGTACTGCAGGATGACCATGGCGGTGATCGGCATGAGGACCACCACGACCGCCGCGCCGGCGATGCCCCAGAATCCGTAGGACGCGTAGTACTGCAGCATCTCCTGCCCGGAGGCGAAGCCTGCGCCCACGGTCACACCGAAGTACGCCAGCGCGATGACGAGTGCTTTCTTC
>NZ_JBQSWV010000033.1:0-26960 GCF_052377495.1 Corynebacterium sp. AOP36-E1-14 | reverse complement strand
GGTGGTGCTGCTCGCCGCGCTGGCCACGGTGGCCGGTGTGCGCGCCGGTGTCTTGTCGACCGGGCCTTATGCGCAGGACACGGGGGCGGACGTGCTTCAGCGGGTGTGGGCGGACGATCTGGGGGACGTGCCGTGGACGGTGGGCGTGCGGATGGCGTCCGGGACGCCGGAGATCCTGCGACGTGACGGCGGGAGCGACGCGCCGGTGGTCGTCCTCGCCGACGAGGACGCGGTGCTGCTGCACGAGTACCGCCTGAACGCGCAGGCGTCGCCGCAGCGTCCTGACCTGTACGTGGCCACGGCGTGCGGGCGCAGCCGCGGGATGCCGAGCCGCACGCCCGCCGGCGTGCCGGTGGCGTTCCCGTGCAGGGACGGGACGGTGGTGCTCGGGGAGGACGGACTGTACGCGGACGGGAGTCCGTGAGGTGGGGTATGTTCGGTGTGGACGTGTTTGTCCCTGAAACCAGGAGGATGGCCGTGACCACGACTGCGTACTACTCGTTCCACCACAAGAATGACGACCACCGGGTGCGCCTGGTGCACGAGATCGACACCGTGACCGGGCAGCCGCTGCTGGAGAAGCAGGAGTGGGACCGGGTGAAGGCCGGGGGGAACCGGGCGGTGAAGGAGTGGGTCGACGAGAAGATGTCGGCGTCGGACGTGGTCATCGTGCTCGTCGGCGGCGAGACCGCGGGACGGCACTGGGTGCGTCACGAGATCGAGCAGGCGTGGGAGGACGGCATACCGCTGCTCGGGGTGCGGATCCACGGGCTGGCAGGTGCCGAAGGGGAGGTGGGAGAAGAAGGGGAGGACCCGTTCGGGCGCGTCGACGGGGTGCACGGCGTGCCCCTGTTCGACCCCACGCAGCGCGACGAGCACGGGGAGATCGACTCCGCGGCGATGCTGGCCACGCTGCGGGAACGGCTGCCGGAGTGGGCGGGCCAGGGGGTCATCGGGGCGTGAGCCGACGGCCGTGTCCGGGGCGGCCGATAGGATGGGCCGCATGGCAACGAGTCCCCGTCCCCCCGCACCGGTGAACCTCATCGTCGGTGCCGACAGCTTCCTCGCCGAGCGTGCCCGTCACCGCATCGTCGCGGCGACCCGGGCGCACGCCGGCATCGACGACCTGCCCGTGGACATGCGCAAGACCTCCGAGCTCAACGCCGGTGAACTCGCGGAGCTGCTGAGCCCGTCGCTGTTCGCCGAGGACCGGATCGTGGTGGTCACCGGCGTGGAGGAGGCGGCGAAGGACTCCGTGGCGATGATCGAGATGGCGGTGTCCGACCCCGCGCCGGGTGTGGTGCTGATCCTGCAGCACACGGGCAAGGGGCGTCAGAAGGCGTTGGCGACGAGCCTGCCGAAGAAGGGGTCGAAGGGTGCGGTGGAGGTGTTCTCCGCCGCGGAGCTCAAGGGGCGGGAGCGTCAGGGGTTCGTGGAGCAGGAGTTCCGTGACCTCAAGGTGCGTGTGACCCCGGACGTCACCGCAGCGGTGCTGGACTCGGTGGGCACCGACCTGCGCGAGCTCGCCAGCGCGATCAGCCAGCTCGTCGCCGACACCGACGGGCAGGTCACCGAGGATGCGGTGCACCGGTACTACCAGGGCTCGGCGGAGGTGTCGGGCTTCGACGTCGCCGACCTGGCGATCGCCGGACGCGCCGACCAGGCGCTCGGCTCGGCGCGCCGGGCGTTGCAGCTCGGGGTGCCCCCGGTGCTGCTGGCCTCGGCGTTGTCCGGCGGCATCGACGACATCGCCCGGGTGCACGGGGCGCGGGTGAATCCGCGGCAGCAGGCCGGGGAGTACGGCATGCCGCCGTGGAAGCTGGAGAAGACGGTGCGTTCGGCGAGGTCGTGGAAGGCGTCGTCGGTGGCGGCGGCGGTCCAGATCGTCGCGGAGCTGGACGCCGGGGTGAAGGGGCATGCCGCGGACGCGGACTGGGCGGTGGAGGACGCGGTGCGGCGGATCGCCGAACTCGCCCGGGGGTGAGCTGTCTCACCCCCGGCGCCGTGGTGACCGTGGGGGTGGCCGGTGGCGTGACCGGGGTTGTCGCCATCGGCAAAATTATGTTCGCACAGTGATGTTTTCAGAGTGGTCGTCAGGGGCGGCCGGGGGCCATACCGTGGTCGGGGTCAGTCCGGTGTGACGTACTCCACAGAGCACCGTGGAAACCGTGACGTGACACTTCAGGCTCTCCAGCATCTTACGCGAACGAAAGGACGGTTCATGACCGCCACATCCACCGCCGCAGATCTCGACCAGCAGGTCCAGACCTGGCTCACCACCTTCGCAGACGCCCTGAACACCTCCGACCCCGACGCCGCCGCAGAGGCGGTCTCCGGGATGTTCGAACCCGACGGCTTCTGGCGAGACTTCGTGGTCTTCACCTGGAACCTGCACACCGCCGAGGGGGCCGACTCCATCGCCGACCTGGTGCGGGAGAACAACGACCGCGTCGGTGCCACGGACCTCGTCGTCGAGGACGCCACCGACGAGGGCGACGGCGTCACCCGCGGCACCGTCACCTTCACCACCCCGGTGTTCAAGGCCCGGGCGATCGTGCGGCTGCGTGACGGCAAGATCTGGACGTTGCTGACCTCCGCGCGCGAACTCCTCGCCCGCCCCGAGCCCAAGGGGACCAACCGTCCCAAAGGCGTGGAGCACGGCCCGGACGCGCACAAGCTCAACTGGGCCGACAAGCGCGCCCGCCGGCAGGAGCGACTCGGCTACGAGGACCAGCCCTACGTGCTGATCGTCGGCGGCGGGCAGGGCGGCATCGCCCTGGCCGCCCGGCTCAAGCACCAGGGTGTGCCCACGCTGGTGGTGGAGAAGTCCGAGCGTCCCGGCGACCAGTGGCGCGGGCGCTACCACTCCCTGTGCCTGCACGACCCGGTCTGGTACGACCACCTGCCCTACCTGCCGTTCCCGTCGACCTGGCCGGTGTTCACACCGAAGGACAAGATGGGCGACTGGCTGGAGCACTACACCGGCATCATGGACCTGGACTACTGGGCGAAGACCACCTGTGAGCGGGCGTCCTACGACGAGGCGTCCGGCACCTGGGAGGTCGTGGTCTCCCGCGACGGCGAGCAGGTCGTCCTCAACCCGACCCAGCTGGTGCTGGCCACCGGCATGTCGGGTGTGGCGAACAAGCCGTCCCTGCCGGGGGAGGAGGAGTTCCGCGGGGAGATCCGCCACTCCTCGGAGCACCCCGGCGGCGAGGCGGACAAGGGCCGGCGTGTGGTGGTGCTGGGTGCGAACAACTCCGCGCACGACATCTGCAAGGACCTGTACGACAACGGCGCGCACCCGGTGATGATCCAGCGCTCCTCCACCCACATCGTCAACTCCGACGCCTTCATCAAACACGTCACCTCCCCGCTGTTCTCCGAGGAGGCCGTGGAGTCCGGCATCGACACCGACACCGCCGACATGCTCTTCGCGTCGATGCCCTACAAGCTGCTGCCCGCCGGGCAGAAGCAGGCCTTCGACGCCGTGCGTGAGGAGGACGCCGAGTTCTACAAGGGCCTGGAGGACGCCGGCTTCATGCTCGACTTCGGTGAGGACGAGTCCGGCCTGTTCCTGAAGTACCTGCGCCGCGGCTCGGGCTACTACATCAACGTCGGCGCCTCCGAACTCGTCGCCGACGGGTCGATCGAGCTGCACTCCGGGGTCGGCATCGAGCGCTACACCGCCGACGGCGTGGTGCTCACCGACGGCACCGAGCTGCAGGCCGACGTGGTCGTGCTGGCCACCGGCTACGGGTCGATGAACGGCTGGGCCGAGATGCTGATCAGCCCGGAGGTCGCCGACAAGGTCGGCAAGTGCTGGGGCCTGGGCTCCGACACCGCCAAGGACCCCGGCCCGTGGGAGGGCGAGCTGCGCAACATGTGGAAGCCCACCCAGCAGGACAACCTGTGGTTCATGGGCGGCAACCTGCACCAGGGACGCCACTACTCGCGTTACCTGGCGCTGCAGCTCGCCGCCCGCCACGAGGGGCTGGACACCCCCGTGTACAAGCTCGCACCGGTGCACCACACGTCCTGAGTGTGCGGCGCTGGCGCGGGGGACGCGCCGGCGCCCGCGCGGCGAGCGCTACCGCGGCGCCTCGGCGAGCTCCGTGGAGCCGTCGAGGTGCGAGTTCAGCTCGTCGCGCGGTGTCGTGGAGACCCGGTGGATGATGTCGAGCACCCGCTCGTAGTGCGCCGAGGTGTTCTTCAGGAAGGACGTGTGGTCCTCGCCCTTGAGCATGATCAGCTTCGCGTTGCCGCCGTCACGGCTCACCGCCTCCACGTAACGCTCGGAGTTCTGCGGGGACACCAGGCCGTCGTCCGTGCCGTGCACGGCGGCGACGGGGATGTGCCGGTTGATGTTCTGGATCGGGTCGATGCTGTCGTAACGCTCCGGCATCTCGGCGGGCGTGCCCTTCATCGCCTCCACGATGTTCTCGTCGCCGTGCTCGGCGGACCACACCAGGTCCAGCGGGCCGGACAGGGAGACCACGCGGTTGGGGGTGAACTTCGGGTCCGCGCCGAGCTGCCCGGTCTCCAGGTCGCCGCGCGTGCCCGCCCAGGCGGCGAGCTGCGCGCCGGCGCTGTGGCCCACCACCGTCTCGTCGTCGATGGTGATCTGCGGGTAGTTCTCGTCGATGGTGGGGACGAAGTCCAGGGCGTCGGCCACGTCGGTGAAGGTCTGCGGCCAGCCGCCACCCTCGCTGACGTCGCGGTACTCCACGTTGAGCACCGCCATCCCGCGCGACGCCAGGTCCGCGGCGATGTGGCGCGAGCCCGGCGCCCCGCCGTGCCACGCTCCACCGTGGATGAACACCACCAGCGGGACGGAGTCCTCCTCCTGCGTCCCGTCCTGCGCTCCGTCGGCGCCGCCGGGCAGGTAGAAGTCCGCCCAGTTCTGCGTGGGGTCAGGGTCGCCGTCGCGCACCGGGTAGAGGAAACGTTCGACGAAGCCCTCGGCAATCTCGTCGGACGGCACGTCGGTGGCCACGGTCGGGGCCGTTGCGTCCGACGCGTCCGCAGCGTCCGACGTCGTTGTGCTCGCGGTGGTGCTCGCGGCGCCGGTGGAGGACGCACCGTCGTCACCGGAGTCGGTGCTGCACGACGTCAGGGCGCCGCCCAGCGCGGCGACGTCGAGGACGGAAACGACGGACGAGGCACGTCCGGCACGGCAATTGCGGGGAAGGGGTAGGGACACGGCGGAATCACTCCTCGAAGGTCAGGGTGTCGGTCCTGAGCTTACTGTGCCCCGGCGCCCGCGGTCTCGGCGATGATGTCGAGCAGACGCGGATAGTGGCGCGACGAGGACTGCAGGAACGACAGATGGTCGGCCCCGTCGAACAGGACGAGCTCGGCGCGTCCGCCGACGTCGGTGACCGCGTCGACGTAGTGCTCCGAGTTCTCCTGCGGGACGAGGTCGTCGTCGGTGCCGTGCACGGCGACGACCTGCACCTGCGGGTTGATGTTGCGGATCGGGTCGATGGAGTCGTAGGCGTTCGGCAGTTCATCGGGCGTGGCCTCCATCGCCTCGACGATGTTGTCGTCGCCGTTCTCCGCCGCCCACACCAGGTCCAGGGGCCCGGCCAACGACACCACCCGGGTGGGGGAGAACGCCGGGTCCGCGCCGACCTCGTCCTCGCTCAGGCGGGAGCGTGAGGCGGCCCAGGCGGCGAGCTGACCACCGGCGCTGTGCCCGACGACGGTGGCGTCCTCCGTGTCGAGCTGCGGGTAGTTCTCGTCGATGGCGGGGACGTGGTCCAGGGCGTCTGCCACGTCGGTGAACGTCCCGGGCCAACCGCCGCCCTCGCTGACGCCGCGGTACTCCACGTTGAGCACCGCCATCCCGCGCGCGGCCAGGTCCGAGGCGATGTGGCGCGAACCGTGCGCCCCACCGTTCCAGCCGCTGCCCTGCAGGTAGACGACCAGGGGGACGGAATCCTCGGTGACATCCGTGGCCTCTGTGTCCGTCGCTTCAGCGTCGTCGGTGTCGGGCAGGTACAGGTCCGCCCAGTTCTCCTCCGGGTCGGGGACGCCGTCGCGCACGGGGTAGACGATCCGCTCCACGAAACCCTCGGCCACCTCGTCCTGCGGCACCTCGGCGACCACGTCCAGCCCACTTCCCCCGCCCGTGCCGACGGCGGGAGGGGCCTCGGCGGAGACGCCACCGTCGGTGCCACAGGCGGTCAGGCAGGACGCCCCGGCGATGGTGCCGAGCAGGCCGAGCACGGCCGTCGCGACGGCGCGCTGGCTGCGCCGTTGCTGTCGTGTCACCGCAAACGCCTCTCGTGGTGGTCAGTGACCTCCGGAGTTTACCGGATCAGTTTCCCTGCGTCGTGGAGTCGTTTGACGATCTCCGCGGCGAAGACGCTGGTCTTCACGTCCACGCCGGTGACCTTGCGGTACTCCGCGGCGATCTCCGTCCACGAGTGCTGCGCGGCGAGCGTCCTGAGCTGTGCGAACCGCGGTTCGCTGAAGCAGTCGACGGCACTGACGTCGGCGAAGGTGTCGACGATGAATGAGGCGGCGTTTCGGGCGGCGCCGGGTGCGGGGATGACTTTCCCGATATCCAAATTCTTACTCCCGATTCGTTTTATCGGTCCCGTCGAAGACCTATAACAACTACTCTTCGACTGTAACGATGCAGACGATTCCATGAGACAGATTCGGTGACCCACCCATGACAGACAACCACGATGGTGCCGGTGCTGCCGGCGCCAGCCCGGTGACCAGTGACACGGTGGACATCACCGTCGCGAACGCGGACCCCGCGCTCTTCAACGCCGACCTCGCGCCCATCCCGCGCAAGTACCGCAAGTGGGGTGCCTTCGAGATCTTCAACGTCTGGACCAACGACGTCCAGTCCCTCGCCGGCTACACCCTGGCCGCCTCCCTCTTCATCGGCGCCGGCATCAGCGGCTGGTACGTCTTCGCCGCGATCGTGCTGGCCGGGGTGATCGTCAACTGGCTGGTCAACCTCTCCGGTGCACCCAGCGTGAAACTCGGTGTGCCCTACGCGGTGATGGCACGCATGTCGATGGGCGTGCTCGGCGCCAGGTTCCCCGCCCTGGTCCGCGGCGTGGTGGCGATCTTCTGGTACGGCGCGCAGACCTACTTCGCCTCCACCGCGGTGGCGTTGGCGATCAACGCCATATTCGACTCGCCGCAGTCCGGGGAGTTCCTGGGGATGAACGCGGTGTCCTGGATCTCCTACGTGATCGTGGCGATCCTGCAGGTCGCCCTGTTCAGCCGGGGTATCGACGCGATCACCAAGTTCCTCAACTTCGCCGGACCCGCGGTGTACGCGGTGATGGTGGTGCTGCTGATCGTGATCTGGGTGCGCGCCGGTTCCGAGATGCTGCCGGCCGTGGGCTCGATCTTCAACAGCGACGGGGTCACCGGCTGGGGGACCGTCTCGGCGTTCGCCGGCGTGGTGGGCACGATGGTGGCCTACTTCTCCGCGGTGATCATCAACTTCGGTGACTTCTCCCGGTTCTCCAAGTCGGAGAAGTCCATGCGGCTGGGCAACTTCACCGGCCTGCCGTTGTCGCTGGCCTTCTTCACCTTCCTCGCCCTGTTCATCACCGCCGGTGCCTACGTGGTCTTCCAGGACGGCCAGGGCACCCCGATGGACAACCCCTCCGACATCATCGGCCAGGCGGACTCGGTGATCCTGTCGATCATCGCCGCGGCGACGTTCCTGGTGGCCACGGTGGGTGTGAACCTGGTGGCGAACTTCATCCCGCCGGCCTACGACATGGCCAACCTGGCACCGTCGAAGATCAGCTTCCGGATGGGCGGGATCATCACCGCCGTGCTCGGCTTCATCATCGGCGGCCTGTGGGTCGCGGTGATCGAGGACATCGGACTGCCCACCTTCGTGGACACCCTCGGCGCGATCCTCGCACCGCTGTACGGGGTGCTCGTCGTGGACTACTACGTGATCCGGCGCAAGCAGGTCGATCTCACCGACACCTTCAGCCTGGACCCGAACGGCCCGTACTTCTACCGCAAGGGCTGGAACATCAAGGGGCTGGTGGCCGTCGCCCTGGCCGCGGTGTTCGCGGTGGCCACGGTCTGGTGGTCCGCGCTGGAGGACCTGTCCGGCTTCGCCTGGCTCATCGGCGCCGCCCTCGGCGGGCTGCTCTACTACCTCGTGATGCTCGGCGACCCGACCCGCACTACCCGCGGTTCCGGAACGCCTGCTGCCCGGTGAGTGCCTGACCGATGCTGAGCTGGTGCATCTCGGCGGTGCCCTCGTAGGTCAGCACCGACTCCAGGTTGTTGGCGTGGCGCAGGGGGGAGTACTCCAACGTCACGCCGGACGCCCCGAGCAGCGTGCGGCACTGCCGGGTGATCTCCAGGGCGACGCGGGTGGAGTTCAGCTTGCCCACGCTGACCTGGTGGGGCTTCAGCTCCCCGGCGTCCTTGAGTCGGCCCAGGTGCAGGGCCAGCAGGAAGGACTTGTCGAGCTCCACGGCCATGTCCGCCAGCTTCGCCTGGGTGAGCTGGAAGGAACTCAGCGGACTGTCGAACACCTGTCGGGTGGACACGTAGTCCAGGGTGGTGGCCAGGGCATCGTGCGCAGCACCGAGCGCACCGAAGATGATGCCGAAGCGCGCCTCGTTCAGACAGGTCAGCGGTCCGCGCAGCGACTGGACGCCGGGCAGGCGGCGTTCCTCGGGCACCCGGCAGTCGTCCAGCACGATCTCCCCGGTGACCGAGGCGCGCAGGGAGAGTTTGCGGGGGATCTCCGGAGCGCTGAAGCCTTCGGTGTCGGCGTCGATGATGAAGCCGGAGTAGCCGCCCTCGGTGCGCGCCCAGACGACGGCGACGTCGGCGACCGGGGCGTTGGTGATCCACATCTTCGTGCCGTTGAGGATCCAGTCGCCGGTGGCGGTGTCGCGGGTGGCGTGGGTGCGCATATTGGCAGGGTCGGAACCCGCATCCGGTTCGGTCAGCCCGAAGCACCCCACAGTGGTGCCGGCGGCCATGCCGGGCAGGTAGTGCTCCTTCTGCTCCTCCGAACCCCAGTGGTGGATGGCGAACATCGCCAACGAACCCTGCACCGAGACCAGCGAGCGCAGCCCGGAGTCCACGGCCTCGATCTCCATGCAGGCCAGTCCGTACTCGGTGGCACTGGCCCCGGCGCAGCCGTAGCCGTCCAGGTGCATGCCCAGCACCCCGAGTTCGCCGAGTTTCGGTGCGAGCTCGTCGACGGGCAGGGTGCCGTCCTCGAACCAGGTGCCCACCTGCGGTGCGAGTTCACGTCCGGCGAACTCGGCGACGGTGTCGCGCAGGAGCCGTTCGTCGTCGCTGAGCAGGGAGTCGGCGGAGATGAGGTCGAGTGGTGAGGTGGGTCCGGTGGTCATCGGTGGTGTTCTTTCCGTTCAGGTGCTCATGGCCGGCTCATGTCAGGGACACGTCCAGCACCGTGCCGAGCAGCGGCAGGTGGATGAGGATCGCGGCCGGTGGCTGGCCGTCGATGTCGGTGAGCGCGTGGTGGTAGGTGTGCATCTGGCCGAGGTAGGTGGAAACCACGTGCCCGACCGGATCCCCTCCAGGATAGGTCTTGTGGTCGACGATCACCCGACGCCCGTCGTCCAGCGTGAGCAGTTCGTCCAGCCAGCCCTGGGCGCGCTGGTGGTCGGGGTTCGACCAGGCGAAGGGGACCTCGGTGGCGCTGGACGCACCCGGGTACGTCGAGGCCAGCCACCGGGTCCACCGCTCGCCGGCCTCGACGACCCGGTCGGCGTCCACCCGGTCGCCGACACCCCAGCTGCCCACCAGCCGGGTGGCGGTGCTGAGCTTCTGCTCCTCGCTGAGGTGGGTCAGCGGGGCGGCGAGGTAGGCGTGGATGCAGTCGCCGACCTTGTTCCAGTCCTTTCCACCGCCGGTGACCAGTGCGGGGCCGAGGTCGGCGACCTCGGTGACGGTGGCGCCGGACGCCACGGCGTCGGTGGCCTCCACGCCGCTGGGGGCGAACGTCGCCGGCAGCAGGTCGAGCGGCGTCGGGGCGTCCTGCCGGTGGGCGTCCAGCATCGCCGCACGCGGCGTCGGGGCCGCCTCAGGGGAGACGGTCTGCTCACCGGTGTCGGCCGCGGAGGCCTCGATCTCGCGGACGGGGCAGTCCAGCAGCCCGGCGAGCTGCTCCTCCTGCAGGTCGGCCTCGGCCAGCGCCTTCCACCTACCCACGGCGGAGTACGGGGCGAGCACCGTGCGTGTGCGCGAGCGGGTCATGGCGACGTAGAGGACGCGCTGCTCCTCGATCATGTCGGAGCGTCGGCGGACGGCCTGGGCGTCGGTGTCGGTGAGCAGTTCCTTGACCGTGCTGACCGCGGTGATGGTCGCCGGCCAGAACCGCAGTTCGCGTCCGGCCAGCGGCAACTCCATCGTCAGCGAGGTGGTGGGCTGCACCCACACGCCGGAGGGGGTGAAGCGGTCGCGCATGTCCGGCAGCGCCACGACCACGGTGTCCCACTCCAGGCCCTTGGATTGGTGGATGGTGTCCACGAACACTGCGCCCGGGTCGGCGGTGGGGGTGGAGACCGCGTCTTCCGAGAGCAGGTGCTCCAGGAAGCCCGCGGGGGTGGACGGCTGGCCGGCGGACTCCGCCTCACCGGTGTAGTCCTCCACCGCGCGCAGCACGCCGAGCACCGCGCCGGTGCGCTCGGTCGGCTCCGACCAGATGGCGATGCGTCGGCGCAGGTCGAGTGCGTCGATCACCGCACTGACGACGTCGGCGACGGGCACCTCCGACAGGGTGGGACGCAACCGGCGCAACGGCTCCAGGGTGTCGTCCTGCGACCAGGTGGCGAGGGTCTCCCAGCGTTCCTCGCGGGTGGCCAGGGAGGTCAGCGTGGCGAACCAGTCGCGGTGGGCGGGGTGCTCGTCGAGGAAGGTGACCAGCTCGATGAGGGCCTGGGTGTCGCGGTCGTCCAGCAGCCAGGCCAGGGCGGCGCCGACGAGCTGGCCCTCGCGGGTCTGCGACAACGGTGTGCCGCCACCGGTGCAGGGGATGCCGCGTCGGCGCAGTTCGGTGCGCAGCTCCGCGGCGTGGGTGTTGTTGCGCACCAGCACCGCCCGGCCCTTCGCCGGCACGCCCTCGGAACGTTCCAGGGAGGAGAGCCCGGTGGCGATGCGGGCGAACCAGGTGTCCTTGTTCTTGCGGGACTTCTCCACCGGGGCCCACAGCACGGCCGCCCCGCCGGAGCGTTCCTCCGCCAGGTGCTCGGGCACGGTGATGGTCACGTTCTGCTCGGGGAAGAGGTGGCTGAACAGCCGGTTCGACAGGCCCAGGGGTTCGGCGTGGGTGCGCCAGGAGTGCGACAGGGTCTCCGAGGTCCCGGCCAGCCCGGCCGGGTCGGTGATGGTGCCCACCGCGGCGTCCATCAGTGCGGGGTCGGAGCCGCGGAAGCCGTAGATGGACTGCTTCGGGTCACCGACCCAGATGACCTCCTCGACGAGGGCGGCGAGCTCGGTGAACAGGGCGAGCTGCAGGGGACTGGTGTCCTGGAACTCGTCGACGACGAGGATGCGGTAGCGCGCGGCCAGGGTCTCACGCACCGCGGTGGTGGTCGCCTGGGGCACACCCTCGCCGCGCAGCAGCCGCAGGGTGAGCTGTTCCTGGTCGGTGAAGTCGATGAGCCCGAGGGCGTTCTTGTACTCGGCGTAGGCGTCCAGACAGGATGCCGCGGTGTCGAAGACCAGCCGGATCAGTGCGTCCAGGTCGGCGCGTAGTGCAGGGTCGGCGGCGATGTCCTCGGCGGAGATCACCTCGCCGTAGGCCTCCTTGATCGGTTTGGTGGGCGCGTCGACGCCAAGGACCTTGCCCTCGGCGGTGCGAAGCCAGTCCTTCCAGGGGATGCTGGCGCGCTCACGGCGCACGCGCCGGGCGAAGCGGTCCAGGTCGGCGAATCGGGACTGCAGGCTGGTGGCGGAGCGTTTGGCGATCAGCCCGGACTCGATGTCGGCGCGCAGCTGGTCGGGGATGCGCTGGGCGGCGCCGGCGAGCAGGGCGCGGGTGTCGACCGGTGTGGCTGCGGCGTCGCTGTCCGGTGCACCGGCACCGTCGAGCGCGGCGTGCAGTTCGGCGATGCTGGACTCGGCGAAGCCGGCGAGCTTGTCGGCGGGGATGTCGTTGGCGCGGGCCTGCTCGGTGACGGTGTGCACGGTCTTCGCCCAGTTCACCCCGGAGCTGAAGTAGCTGCCGTCGGAGTCGTCGTCGTAGCCGGTGCGCGCCAGCAGGTCACGGTGGTCGGTCTCGGCGTCGGCGATGATGCGGTCGGTGGCCAGACGGAAGGCGTCGCGCTGGGACTGCTCGGTGAGTACGGAGAGCTCGGGGGAGCGTCCGGCGTCCATGGCGAAGTCGGTGAGCACCCGGCCGGTCACGGAGTTCACCGTGCCGATCAGCGACGTCGGCAGGGCTGCGGCCTGCTCGAGCAGGCCGTCGTCGACGAGGGTGGTGCGGATGCGTTCCTTGAGCTCTGCCGCCGCGGCACGCGTGAAGGTCGTGGCGATGATCTGCGAGGGACGGTAGGGGTGGGTGCCGTCGGCGTCGACGCGGCGCAGCCGTTCGGTGAGCAGTTCGGTCAGCCGGTAGGTCTTGCCGGAGCCCGCGGAGGCCTTGATGATGGTCCAGGTTGTCATGAGAAGTCCCCCGTGGCGCCGGTGATCAGCGGGTAGTCGGTGTACTTGGCGTTCTTCTCGGGGAAGAAGCCAGTTGTGCGGGCCGCGGCAAGTTCGCGCTCGTAGGCCCCGGTGGCGTCCTCGTCGAAGGGGGAGACCGGGGTGGTGTTCTTCTTCGGCTTCTCGAACGCCTGCCAGTCCTCACGGTTCACGAGGTTGCCGAGGTCGGTGACGCGCCCGGCGGAGAGGTCGTCGAGGATGTGGTTGAGCCCGGTGACCGCCCGGTCCCAGAGTTCGTCGGTGTCGGCCGCGCCGGTGTCGGACGGTTCGACGGTGAGCGTCTCCTCCGCGCCGAAGCGCTCGTCGGTGGTGTCGAGGCGGTTGTCGCGCAGGTTGAAGTAGGCGACGGGGATCTCGGCGAGGCGCTGCGGCGTCTCGTCCGGAGACGCGGTGTTCTCGGACGCGACCGAGGCGGCGTAGACGGCGAGCTGCAGGGCGGTACCGTCCTGCACCGCGTCGCGGTACTTCTTGCGCGCGAAGGTGTACTTCAGGTCGATGACCCCGGGCGTGCCGTCGGCCATGACCACGTCCATGTCGCGCAGCCCACCGAGTTCGAGCTCGGTGCCGTCCGGTCCGTGGCTGCCGGCCAGCGCGGTGGTGAAGGACGCCTCGACCGCTCGGATGGCCACGCCGGCCTCGGCGAGGGTGGTGAACAACCCGGCGATGGACTGCTCGGCCAGGGCGAGGGTGGTGCCGAGCTCCCGGCTGCGCCCGGGCATCTGCAGTTCGGCGGCGTACCAGGGCAGCAGGCGGCGTAGCTCGGCGGCGATCTCGTCGCGGCTGGCGAGGATCGTGACGGGTTCGCCGGCGTTGTCGTCGAGATGCCGGTTGACGATGTTCTCCACCACCGTGTGCAGCCATGTGCCCACCATCTGGTTGCCGCTGGGGATCGTGGCCAGCCCACCGGCACGGATGCCCAGGCGGCGCTCCAGCAGCCACTCCAACGGGTGGACCAGCAGCTTCTCCCACTGCGAGAAGCTGATCCGGGTGGGCAGCAGGTGCTCACCGGCGGCGACGGCCCGGGAGATCGGGTCGGGCACGTCGATGGTGACAGGTTCGGGCACCGTGCGGTGGGCCTCGGGGAGCTCCGCGGCACGGGTGGCGGGCTCACGGCCCTGACGGTGCAGGTCGTCGATGAGGAAGGTCAGCGCCGGGTGCTGCGAGGCGGCCTCCCCGTTGATCGAGGCCACGGTCAACGCGGTGACCGAGTGACGTCGGCGCAGGGCGCGCAGCTGGGAGTCCAGGGCCAGCCGGGCCTCGGCCTCCGGGTCGGGCAGGATCACACCGGCCGCAGTCAGCCACTCCAGTTCGGCGGGGCGCACACGTGCCCGGGGCGTGGCGGAGGTGTCCACCGGCAGCCACCACACCACCGGGGCACTGCCGGTGCCCAGGTGTGCGGGGTCGGTGACCACGTCGGCGACCTCGTCGGCGCGGGCGTTCATGCTCAGTCCACCGGTGGCGGTGAACTCCGTGATGACCTGGTCGAGTTCTCTGGCGGACACCCGCTCGCCGAGTTGTTCGAGCAGCTCGCGCAAGGGGGCGATGCGCCCGCCGACGTCGGAGGAGACCGACTGCCCGCGGCCCTGGGAGGTGAACTGACGCTGCAGCCACTCCAGGTGGGCCGACACCTCGGCGGTGTCGTAGCCGGCGTCATCAGTGACGAGCGGACGCCGCCGAATCAGCTCGTCGAAGTCGGTGATCTTCTCCACCGCGGTCGGCTTGTCCTCCACGGCGGCCAGGGCCTCGGTGACGGCTGTGTCCCAAGCAGGCCCACCGACTCCGGGTTGCTGGTTGAGCGCGCCGACGAGCCGGGAGCGCAGCGCGCCGGGGACAAGGGAGGAGGTGGTGCCGTCCACGGTGATGCTGGTGTTCAGCAGGTCGACCAGGGCGTGGATGTCGTGCGGGGTGGTCATCGCCCGCAGGAACAGCGGGATCACCTGCGCATAGGACGACGCCTCCCGCGCCGCGACCCCCAGCGGGGCCTGCCCGGTGCGCACACGTTCGCGGTCCAGCAGGTCCGTGGAGTTCCCGGCGACGACAGTGTGGCGCGTGGAGGAGTCGGCGAGATCCTTCAGCAGCCGCGCGGCGACGGGGGAGGCGTCCCACACCGTGTCCGCGGTGACCACGGTGAGTTCGTCCAGTGGTTCAGGTGCCGGCAGTTCGGTGACCTCCACACCGAGTGCGTCCAGGTTGCCCAGGATGCGCCGCCACACCGGCGGCAGGTCGGCGAGCTCACCGTCGACGTCGACCTGCTCGATACCCAAGGGCCAGGAGCTGGCGGACGCCACCAGGTCGCCCAACGCCCGATCGACGTCGCGCAGCAGGTCAGCCGTCCCCGGGGCCCAGCCCGGTTCCTCGGTGAGGGTCTTCTCCACGGCGGCGAGCACGCACAGACGCCGGGGTGCGCTGGGGTCTGCTGCACCGTCCCAACCGGCACGCACCAGTTCATCGCGCCAGCCCAGCAGCTCACGCGCCACCGTCCACGGGTCGGCGTGGAAGCTCGCCACCGGCCAGCTCTTCAGGTCGGCACCGGCGAGCACCCGGGTGAGCACCGCGCGGTAGGCGGCGATGCGCATCGGCTGGTCGCTCTCCGGGGCGGAGAGTGCCAGGCGGGTGGCGAGGATGTCGGTGAGCTGTGCGGGGCCGGTCGTCACGGAGCCGAGGCCGCCGGTGGTGGCGGCGGCGTCGACCCAGCGGGCGCCGTCGAAGCCCCAGCCGAAGGTGATGTGCATGCAGTGGTTCCTTAACGCGATTCAGGTGTCTCCGACATGCTAGCCGGTGGGACGGACATGAAATTCTGGGTGCGGATAAGAGGAGGTCAGGAGTCCTTCTTCTGCCTGGACTTGATGAAGATCCAGGAGGCAGCGACGAAGATGATGATGAAGACGGTGGTCAGCCAGAAAGGCACGGTTGAGCTACTGGATGGCAGTAGCTGGACGAGTCCTGGCACGGCGAAGACGATGGCCAGGACGCCGAAGGCGCGGTTCTGAGTGCTCTCATTCCTTGCTCGCAGATCTTCGGCGTTCTGCCGCTCCGTCTGCCGTTCGGCGTCGTCCTCACGGCGTTGCTTCTCCTCGCGGCGCACGTCCGCCTCACGCTGCTGTGCTTCGCGTTCCGCCTGGTTGCGGATCTCGCGGTCGAGCTCGATCTGACGCGAGTTGAACTGGGTCGTGTAGACCGCCTGCCGCAGCTCGAGTTCGTCCTTGACGTCGGCGTAGCGCCGGCCGGCTCCGGTGGCCTCGCGCAGCGACGTCATGAACTCCGTCTCGAACTCGCGGTCGGGGACGGCGTCGAACCACAGGCGGTCGCGGAAGCGTACGAAGTCGGACTGGATCAGTTGGAAGGTGTTGAGGTCGGAGGTGAGTGCGTGAGCCTCATCATCCGGAGCGGAGCACGGCGTGCTCGGGCGTCCCGAGGACGCGGTGGAGAACTTGATCGCGCGCAGCCGCTCGCTGACATTGGACAGCATCGAGGTGGAACGGTGGACCAGGATCGCAAGGTCGACGAACCGGGTACTGGACAGCATCCACGGCCGGCAGTCCTGGCGGGACGCCAAGGCGTTTCGGACGATGCAGGTTCCACTCGCCGTCGGAAGCATGGTCCAGTACTCGTAGCGACTGCGGTCCGGGGTGCCCTCGACATCACCGGAGTACCGCGGGATGCCTTCGGCGAAGTCGTCGGCGCCGGAACCGAGTTCCCAGGCCCACATGTCGAGTTCCCTCCACGCCCACTCCTCGTCCTCGGCGATGTCACCGAATAGTCGCGGTTGCGGATGGTCGCTGTGGCCGGGAATGGCGCACACGGTGCGCAGAGGCTGGTTGCTGCCCATCCCGCGCCAGACCGGGATCTCCTTGTCTTCACCGGGCAGGGTGGTGATCGGCGTGAGCACGTCGGAGTTCCTGTATCCGCCGTTCAGCCACCCACCTTTGTGGACGGTGGCGGAGAACGTGCGGTTTTCGTCAGCTTCCAGGGATGGGAAAGGTAGGCCCTCATTGAGGGCAGTGAGCGCCTGCTCGACGAAGAAGGGCAGCAACCGGACACCAGGATGGTTCCGCTTCTTGCTCCTCCACGGTGCCCGGAGATTGTCGGAGCCGCACTCGGTGTTGCCGTCCCAGTCTTCGATATCGACGACATTCCGTGAGCGGTGGAGCGACTGTGAGATTCTCTCGAGTGTCGGACCATCGCAGTTTTCCGCCACGACGTGGAGGACCAGGAAGTCGTGGGCGAGTTCACCGGCTTCCGACGAACGGAGTTCCTCGTGGAAGCGGTGGGTGACCATGCCCCTGTACTGCAGGAATTCGGCGCAGACCAGACTCACCGACGGATCCGCGGCACGACAGGACCCATCCGTGTCTGCATCGAGGATCCGGTACTTCGAGGTCGGGTGTGCAGGCTGTCCGTCCTCGCGGAGGTGCGTACCGGGCGAAGAAGCCTTGTAGGTGTCCGCGTCGAACATGAAACGGTGGCAACGAACATCATCGGTGGGGGCGGCGTGATCTCCGCCGGAGACGACCGCCCCCACGTTCCTGGAGACCGCGCCCTTGGAAGGGATTCCCTCGTCGACGGCGGAGCTGCCGACGGTCTGGCCGAGCGGGCCTTTGAACCTGGCGCTGGCGGACTGGTGGAACGTCCGCGGATTGTGGTCGTAGGAGGTGTCGCCGTCGCGATTGTAGTCCGGTGGGACGAATCGGCCGTCGATCTCGATGGGGGTCGTGATCGTCTGGATTCCCCGGAACCGGCCGGGGATCCAGGACGGACCGAGGTCGATGAACCTGTCGGCGGTGAGTGCCGGCGGGAGGCCGCGTGCGGGGAAGGGCAGAGCGATGCTGAAAACAGCGGCTCTCCAGTCAGGCAGCTCGGCGACGTCGTAGGAGTCGTCGAGCCCGAGTCGCATTCCGTGACGCAGGAAGTCCTGGTCGTAATCGTTGGTCTTCCCTGAGCTCCGTGCGGGTTTCGACTCCGCCGTGCCGGATTCCACCATCACCATTCTCCCTGTTCCCTCATTTCTTCGGATGTTGTATCTGACTAACGTTCTCATGCCCGGACCGCGATTGCCGGGCGAATGAGGAGTACTCCCCGGAAGTAGGTACGAAGATGATCAGAAAAGGATACTGTGCGTAACCATGGCAAAGAGTACTGAATATCAAGGTAAAGACCAGGGTAAGGACGTCGAGGTCAGCGTCGGAGGGAAGGGCGACTACTACGTCTACGCGTTGTCACGGCGTCCGGTGGAGGAGGGGTTCGACCTGCGGAACATCTTCTACGTGGGCAAGGGGAAGGGTAACCGGTGGAAAGCGCACTTCAAGGAGACGCTGGCGGACCTGCGACGGAAGCAGGACGATCCGGACGTGGTGCTGAGCCGGAAGAAGGAGGCGATCAGCGAACTCTACGAGACCGGTGGGGACGAACTCGACATCGAACGCCATGCCTACCTGGTCGAATGGGGGCTTTCGGAGGCAGAGGCCCTGCGCACCGAGGCGCTGGTCATCAAGATGATGAAGACCTACGGCAATGAGCTGACCAACATGGTGTCCGGCCACCATGAGGCCGAGGTTCTCATGCCGGCCGGTGAGGTTCGACGCTTCTACGCTGCGGAGAAGGAGCACGTGGAACGGTTGAACTCGGCCGAGTTGGCGGACTTCGCTCCCGGTGGTCCGCGCGCGGAAGATTGCGTCTGCGTGGTCGTGAAGGGCAGCAACGACGACAAATCCTTCAGGGAGGACGAGCTTGTCGAGGGACTTGGCGAGACCGGGTTCCAGACGGCATACGTCGGCGAGAAGGGCGAGACCCCGCGTCGAGGCTGGGATCCTCGCTGGCCCTGGAGCGACGAGGAGGCCCGCGAACGTGCCCGGCACTACTGGACTGCCAAGCCCGAGAACGCCGTGGTTCTCAAGGAGATCGCCGACGAGGGACGACTGCAGCTCGCCCTGGCCATCAAGGATCCGCGGGCCAAGGAGACTGTCATCCGCTACATCTGGGAAGTCGACGACACCGAGGAGCCGTGGCTCTGGTACCCATACGGCGACAACGACGCCGGCAAGGTGGGCTTTCCCCTGGGCAGGTCATACGACGAGTCCGAGGATCCCTGGCTCGGTAAGGCTCTGGTGCAGGGGGAGAAGGACTGGTCGATCTTCGTAAACCGACAGTCCGGTATCTGCTACGTCAGTTTCGAGGACTGACCCCGGCAGAGCCGCACCAGCACAGCAGAAAACCCCGCCTCCGGTGTGAACCGGGAGCGGGGTTGACGGCGTGCGCGAAAAGCGCTGACTAGCCCTCGAGCTTGTTCAGCTGGGCAGCCAGGCCGGACTTCTTGTTCGCGGCGTTGTTCTTGTGGATGACGCCCTTGGTGGCGGCCTTGTCGTACAGGCGGCTGGTGGCGCGCAGCTGTGCGGTGGCGGCTTCCTTGTCGCCGGCGGCGATCGCGGACTCGAACTTGCGGGTCTCGGTACGCAGGCGGGAGCGGACGGCCTGGTTGCGCTGGCGGGCGGCCTCGTTGGTGAGGACGCGCTTCTTCTGCTGCTTGATGTTAGCCATGGGGCTTACCTCTTTCTGAACGGTGAATCGGTGATCGTTCGCCACTTCCACCCGGGTGAGCCGTGCACACGGTCTCTGACAACCAGCCCAAGGTCCTGCCGGTTGCGGTGCACACGCCGCGAGTGGTCGCGGGTCAACCTGACGAACACTACCAGTTCACCGCGGACCGCCGAAATCAGCGGCAACCATCATTCCAGTCCGTTCAGCTCACGCACCTCACGGCTCGTTCAGGTCGCGGGTACGCCGGTCGTCCGCCGGCGGGTACACCATGCGCTGCGGCATCGCCCCGGTCAACAGGGCCTCGATCTCCGCGGCGGCGTCCATCACCGCGCGCCACCGGAACTCCTTCGGCAGCCGGTCCACCGAGCCCAGCAGGCCGGAGTCCGGCAGGTAGGGGATCAGTCCGGCCCGGGCGATGGCCACCATGCCGGCGGTCATCGCCTCCTGCGCCTGGACCTCGGTGAAGTGCCGGCTGGTCATCAGGTCCGGGTCCACCAGACGCGACGGCAGCCACCAGTGGCTCGTGGTCGGCATGTCCGGCGGCCACGGCATCGCACTGTCCGACCAGGTCCGCGGATCCGACCACACCTGCGGGGCATGGGCCAGGAAGATGTGCCCCAGCACCTCGGCGACCACCGCCAGGGACTCCGGCGCCCCCGGCCCGCCCAACTCCCGGGCCAGGCGCAGCACGTACCAGGCGGAGGCGGTGTCCAGCTCCACCGGCGGGACGGAGCCCGGCAGGGCGGTGTGCACGTTGAGGGTGAAGGGGCCGGTGCGTTCGACCTGCACGGGATCGTCCTGCATCTCCACGACCATGCCGATGCCGCGCAGCTTCTCCAGCAGCGTGGGCCACACCTCCGCGGTATCCAGGGGGGTGGTCCCGCCCTGCCGGTAGCCGGAGTCCTCGATGTCGGCGATGAGGTCGATGTCCAGCACGTAGGTCTCCGACAGGGAGACCCGCGCGGCACCGTCGGCGGCTCGGTAGCCGTTGGAGTAGGCCTCGATTTCCGGGACGAGACGGGCGGTGCGCGCGGTGTCGGTGGCGTTGTGCCGGTAGCGCGAGCGGTAGCGGCGGAAGATCTGCATCGTCGCCTCGATGGCGTCGGCCAGTGGCAGGTCGCGTTGGCGCACGGCGAAGTCCAGCAGCACGGGCACGGTGGCGTGGCGTTCACGCGCGTTGCGCAGGCTCCACAGCTCGATCTCGAGGGCCTCGAAGGGTGTCATGCCGGATGTCATCGTGTGTTCGCCTGCCTTTCTGTTTTGCAGACGATAGGACACGTGGCTACCAGGGATCTCCGGCCTTTTCGCCGTGTTCGTTCCACAGTCCCGAACACCCGCGGCGGTGCGTGCCCACCAGGTGGGTGTCCACGATGCCCACGGCCTCCATCAGTGCGAACATGGTGGTGGGCCCCACGAACACGAAGCCCTCCTTCTTCAACGCCTTCGACAGCGCCACGGACTTCGGCGAGGTCGTCGGCACATCCTCGGCGCGCTGCGGCACCGGGGTGCGCGCAGGACGGAAGGACCATACGAACTCTGCCAGTCCGGTGCCGGGCCCGTGGCGTCCGCGCAGGGCGACGGTGGCCCGCGCGTTGGTGACCGTGGCCCGGATCTTGCGGGCGTTGCGCACGATCGCGGCGTCCTGCAGCAGTTCCTCGACCCGGTCCTCGCCGAAGTCGGCGACGGTGTCCGGGTCGAAGCCGGCGAAGGCGGCGCGGAAGGCGGGGCGTTTGGCCAGGATCGTCGCCCAGCTCAGCCCGGACTGGAAGGCCTCCAGGCTGATGCGTTCGAACAGGCCGCGTTCGTCGGTGACGGGCACGCCCCACTCGGTGTCGTAGTAGTCGCGCAGCAGGTCGGACGCCTCGGCCCACGCCGGACGCACCGGTTCCATTCTTCTACCCCTTCAGCCCGGTCTGACGCAGCGTGATGTTCAGCCGGCCGTGGATCTCCAGGTCATAGGGCCCGGTGTTGGGGTACACCTTGGTCACGCCGTGATAGTTCTGACGCGCGGGCCCACCGAAGACGAACAGGTCGCCGGACGCCAGCCACAGGTCGGTGTAGGGGCGGTTGCGGGTCTCGGCGTTGCCGAAGCGGAAGCGGCAGGTGTCGCCGATGGACAGCGACACCACCGGCCCGTCGGAGCGCTCGTCGGCGTCGCGGTGCATGCCCATCTTCGCCGCGTCGTGATAGTGGTTCACCAGGGCGACGTCCGGAGTGTAGGACGCCGCGAGCGCGGCGTCCCCCGTCGTCTCCACGACGGCGCGCCGTCCGAGTTCCACCAGCCAGTCCGGCACGGGCAGGACGGGGGCGTTGTTCACGTCGACCGCACGGCGGGTGTAGTGCCCGGGCGTCCAGTGCCAGCCGAGGCAGAGCATGGACACGCTCATCGGGTTGCCGTGGATGCGCGGGGAGTGCGGCGGGACGGGGCCCTTGGCCCACGCGGCGTACTGGGCGACGATCCAGCGCTGCTGGGCGATGTCCAGCCAGGCGGAGCGGTGGTGGGCGCCGTCCGGCAGGTCGGAGGCGGGGGCGTGCAGGTCGAACAGGGTGGGTTGGTCAGTCATCACGACCATCCGTAGCTGCGGCGCAGGGCGTTGGCCAGGCGCTCGTAGCGGCGTTCGGGCATGGAGACGCCGCGGCGCTGGATGGAGGCCTCGGGGATCTCGATGGTGCGGTCGGCCCGGGCCCAGCACTCGTTGCCGCGCGGGTCCCACAGGCCGGCGCCGATGGACACCCAGTTGTCGTCCTCGGCGTGCTCGGGGTTGGAGCTGATCAGCATGCCCAGCAGGGTGTGGCGGTTGCGGCCCACGACCACGCAGGCGCGCAGTTCCGGGGTGGATTCCCGGTTGGGCAGCACGTGGTACCAGACGACCTCGCCGGGGTCGGCCTGTCCGTCCATGTCGGGGGCGTAGATCACGGGGCGGGCGTGGTCCTGGGTGGGTGTGGTGACCGTGACGGCGCGCACCGCGGTCTCGGTGTGGGACGACTGGTCGAGGCCGAGGTTGGCGTGCAGCTCGGCCAGGCCCGCGTCCAGGTGGCCGCTGTGGTGGAAGTAGCGCTCGATGACGCGGCGCAGGGGATTCCGGGCGGAACTCATGGGAACCACTCTAGCGTGGGGGACGGACGTGGAAGCAGGGCAGTCGAACAGCCAGGTGGGAGGGGTTTCGGCGTGGGGTTGGCGGTGGGTTCGGTCCGTGCGGTACGAGTCGCATCCAGGCTGCGCCCAGGGCGTCGTGGGCTCGGTCATGAGCCTGGCAGGATGCTGTGTTTCAATGAAGTGCGATATATGATCATAAAATTACTTGGAGAAAACTAACTATAGTGCCGATCGTTGCCCTGACCTGTATGTCTATCGCAGCCTGCGGCGGTGAGTCTGAGGCAGAGGAAGCTGTGACGTCCACTGTGACGTCTACCGTCACGGAGACAGTGGAGCGTACGACGACCGTCACGGAAACCACCGAGGCCGAGCCAGAGCCGACCCGGACAGCGGAAAGCGCTGCGGAAGAGCCTGCGGCGAGCACGAGCGGATCCGCAGGGACCTTCGGTTCGGGGCCCCAGCTGGTCGGGAGCGACATCCAGCCGGGAACCTACAGGAACAGCGACAGCAGCAACATGTGCTACTGGGAGCGACTCTCGGGGCACAGCGGGGAAATCGACGACATCATCGCCAACGAGCTGACGGAGAGTCAGTCTGTCGTGACAATTGCCCCCACGGACGTCGCTTTCAGCTCCACAGACTGCGGGACCTGGACTCTGGTCGAGTAGCCCCGCACTCCGGAGAGCCGGCCGCTCCTATTCGTTGACCGGGTTGTTCCGCAGCCAGTCCAGTACCTGCTCTGCGTGCGTGTTCGGCGGGAAGATCGGGTAGAAGACGTACTCGATCACGGCGTCGCGGACGATGAGGGTGAGCCGGGAGTAGAGGCGCGTGTGCCCGGGTGCGGTGAACGTCGGCAACCGTAGTTCGTCCGCGAGCGACATGGACTGATCAGACAGCATCTCGAACGGCAGCGCCAGGCGCGATACGACCTCGTCCTGGTAGCCGGGAGTCTGGCTGGAGAGACCAAAGACCTGGTTGACGCCGAGATCCTGTAGCGATGAGAAGTGGTCGCGGAAGCTACACGCTTCGGTGGAGCACCCGTGGGCCCCGGGGATGTTGTCCCAGCCATCGGGAAGATCTTCGCCAGGTCGTCCGGTCAGTGGGTAGAGGTAGATCACGGTCCTCCCGGTGCCGAGATCTGCGAGATCGACATGGCGGTCGCCGCTCGTCGGTAGGAGGACGGACGGCATGGCGGTACCGGGGAGGTGTGTGGCTGCGCCGTCGTCCTCAGGTACAGGAAGATCCTGGGGGAGTGAGGTGAAGTCTGTCATGGTGGTTCCTTCGGTAGGTGCTGGAGGCGATGCAGTTTCCGTACCAGCGGCGCTGGTGTCCAGCCGGCGTTGAAGCTTGTGCCGACGGGTGGTGAGGGAGGCGATGGTGCGATCGAGCTCGGCGATGGTGTCCCGGTAGACCGCGAGTGAGGACACGCATTCGTCGCCGCTGGCGTGACCGAGGTCCAGACAGTCGATGAACGGTGCTGCCTTGCTCGGGGCGATGCCGAACTCGCTGAGTTCGCGGATCTCGATGACGATCCGGACGTCGTGGTCGTCATAGTCCCGGTAGCCGTTGCTGAGGCGTGTGGGGCTCAGAAGGCCGATGCGCTCGTAGTAGCGCACCGCCTTGACCGTGACGCCGGTGAGCCGGGCGAGTTCGGTGATTCTCATCAGGTACCTCCGGAACCAACGCTAGACGTTGACCCCGAGGGTAAGGTCAAGCCGCTGCGGCGGCGAGCACTCCGTCGGTGCACGGTCCGTAGGCATCACAGCACCAGAGCCAGGGGCCGGACAAGGTAGGCTCGACACGTTCGGCATCAAACCACCAGGAGGACGACACCCATGGCCCCCAAGCAGAAGAACTACGCCCGCGAGACGTTCACTGACCCCTCGCGGATCCGGAACTTCTGCATCATCGCGCACATCGACCACGGCAAGTCCACGCTGGCCGACCGCATCCTGCAGATGTCCGGTGTCATCGAGGACCGCGACATGCGCGACCAGTACCTGGACAACATGGACATCGAGCGCGAGCGGGGCATCACGATCAAGGCGCAGAACGTGCGTCTGCCGTGGGTGCCGAAGACCTGCGCGCACAAGGATGAGGAGCTGGTGCTCCACCTCATCGACACTCCCGGTCACGTGGACTTCACCTACGAGGTCTCCCGCGCACTGGAGGCGTGTGAGGGCGCGATCCTGCTGGTGGACGCCGCCCAGGGCATCGAGGCGCAGACGCTGGCGAACCTGTACCTGGCGATGGAGAAGGACCTGGAGATCATCCCGGTCCTGAACAAGATCGACCTGCCGGCCGCGGACCCGGACAAGTACGCGTTGGAGATCGCCAACATCATCGGCTGTGAGCCGGAGGAGGTTATGCGGATCTCGGCGAAGACCGGTGAGGGCATCCCGGACATGATCGACAAGGTCTGTGAACTTGTGCCGGCCCCGGAGGGCGATCAGGACGCACCGGCACGCGCGTTGATCTTCGACTCCGTCTACGACATCTTCCGCGGCGTGGTCACCTACATCCGCATGATGGACGGGACGCTGGAGCCGCGCCAGAAGATCCAGATGATGTCCACCGGTGCCTCACACGAGGCGCAGGAGGTCGGCATCATCTCCCCGAAGCCGGAGAAGGCCAAGGGCCTCGGTGTGGGCGAGGTGGGCTACATCATCACCGGCGCGAAGGACGTCCGCCAGTCGAAGGTGGGTGACACGGTCACCTGGGCCGTAAACGGGGCAACGGAGCCGCTGACGGGTTACCGCGAGCCGACGCCGATGGTCTACTCGGGTCTGTTCCCGATCTCTGCGAACCAGTACCCGGAGCTGCGTGAGGCGATCGAGAAGCTGCAGCTGAACGATGCCTCCCTGACCTTCGAGCCGGAGACCTCCACTGCACTGGGATTCGGTTTCCGCTGTGGCTTCCTGGGACTGCTGCACATGGAGATCACGCGTGACCGCCTGGAGCGCGAGTTCGACCTGGACCTGATCTCTACGGCGCCGTCGGTGGTCTACCGGGTGGTGGGAGAGGACGGCACGGAGATGCACGTCCAGAACCCGTCTGACTGGCCGGAAGGCAAGCTCAAGGAGATCTGGGAACCCATGGTGGACCTCACCGTGATCGTGCCGGAGGAGTTCCTGGGCGGGACGATGGAGCTGTGCCAGTCCAAGCGCGGACAGATGAAGAACATGGACTTCCTGTCGACGGACCGTGTGGAGCTGCGCTACCGTATGCCGCTGGGCGAGATCGTGTTTGACTTCTTCGACATGCTGAAGTCCAGGACGAAGGGCTATGCGTCGCTGAACTACGAGGAGAATGGCGAGCAGGAAGCTGATCTCGTGAAGGTTGACATCCTGCTGCAGGGGGAGCCGGTGGATGCGTTCAGCGCGATCGTGCACCGGGACCACTCGCTGCACTACGGCAACAAGATGACGAAGAAACTGAAGGAGCTCATCCCGCGCCAGCAGTTCGAGGTGCCCGTGCAGGCGGCGATCGGCTCGAAGGTGATCGCGCGTGAGAATATCCGCGCTCTGCGTAAAGATGTGCTTTCCAAATGCTACGGTGGTGACATCTCCCGCAAGAAGAAGCTGCTGGAGAAGCAGAAGGAAGGCAAGAAGCGCATGAAGTCCATCGGGTCAGTCTCGGTCCCACAAGAAGCGTTTGTTGCTGCGCTGAGTACTGACGAAGGATGACGAGGCTTCGAGGGTAGTTTCCATCTCGGAATGGAGAGGGATCTGAATAATATCAAAGAATCGATCGGCGAGTCATATGTAGTGAATCGTCCGCGGGGGATATTGAAGTTTTGCGTACGTTCAGACAAGAGTGTGTGGATGGGCCTGAGTGAGAGGCGGTTCATCAGCTCGCGCAAGGGCCCTTTATATACATATTCAGAGCGCAGTACATTATTTTTTAACATTACCCAAAAATCTACGAAATTTGGTTTAGTTCTATTTGGTCCGGCTGCGATGATATTTGTCAGCAGTTCTTTGGTCGACTGGGGTGTGACTACTACTTCTCTTTCTGTAATAATAAATCTCCTAATCCCGCTCCCGTATATCGCGGTTTCTTTTCTGGAATGCCTGTCGATGAGGGCCGTTCTGGTGAATCGCAAAGATGATGGGATGGGGGGTATATACGCCCTCTGCGAATCGGAAAGGCAAACAATAGTTGCTCAAGGTCGCAGTGCTGTCACGCGATTTTGTCCAGCCGCGATCTTCGGATTTCTCTTCAGTATCTTCTCTTCTATGTATCTACCTTTTGACGCTTTCATTGATTTAAACTGGAAAGCGGTATCAGCATCCCGCCCTCTCGAGTTTATAGAAATTCGAGATCTTCACATTCTCATCCTCAAGGCAGTCAGTATAATTCTCGGTCTGACATGGACGTATTTAAGTATCGTAAAATCTCCCGTGTCTGGTGCGGTTAGGATAATATCCTGAGGCGAAGCGGATTTCCCTTTGGTGGGTGAATGAAATGAGGTCAGCGTCCTCAGCTGTATAATTAGCCACTGTTCCTAAGTTTCATCGAATTAGTGGCTCTTCGCGATACGGAGTGAATAGATGAGGGCGGGGCTGCTGCGGTGTGGCACAACATACAGAGGCCCTTGCCGGTACAAGATGAGAGTTGCGAAGCCATCATCCGAGCG
>NZ_JBQSWV010000032.1:0-32682 GCF_052377495.1 Corynebacterium sp. AOP36-E1-14 | reverse complement strand
CGGTTCCCCCTTTTCCGTTTGTGCGGTGAAGTGTACACTGGGGTCCGGACACGAGTCAACAGCATGTTCGAATAGGATGGTGGATGATGGGCAGGATCGACATAGCCAGGGTCTACGACGTGCAGGGGGACGCACCGCGTTTCCTGGTCGACCGGCTCTGGCCGCGCGGGGTGTCGAAGGACAGCCTCGGGCTCACCGGCTGGCCGAAGGAACTCACCCCGTCGACGCAGCTGCGCAAGGACTTCCACGACGGCACCCTGGGCTGGGAGGAGTTCAGTGACGCCTACCGCGCCGAACTCGATGATGCAGATACAGAAGCCGCCGTCGCTGCCATCGGCGAGGCGCTGGCACAGGGCGACGTCGTACTCCTCTTCGCCGGCAAGGACACCGAGCACACCCACGCCGCCGTGCTGCGCGACTGGATGGAGGGTCAGCTCAGCGCGACGGCAGGCGGGTGAGCAGGTCCGCCGCCACACTGACCGCGATCTCCGCGGGGCGGCTCCCGCCCAGGTCAGGCAGCCCTACGGGGCACTGGATCGCGGCGACCGACTCCGGGGAGTGACCGGCCTCGGCGAGCTTCGAGCGGAACCTGGCCCACTTCGCCGAGGAGCCGATCAGGCCCACCGAACCCAGGTCGTCGCGGGCGAGCGCGGCATCGCACAGGTGCAGGTCCTCGGCATGGTCGTGGGTCATCACCAGCACGTGTGCGCCGGCCGGCAGCTCGTCGACCACCGCCTCGCCTAGCACCGCCAGGCGGGTGGTCACCGTCGCCGGAGCGTCCTGCGTCACGGTCTCCGCCTCGGTCAGCTGTGCGGGGCGCGAGTCGCACAACCACAGGTCCAGGTCATGGCGCGACAGGATCCGCGCCAACTCCAGGCCCACGTGCCCGCACCCGAACACCGCCACGCACGGCGGCACGTCCAGCACCTCCAGCAGCACCGTCACCTCGCCGCCGCAGCACTGCCTTCCGTGGTCGTAGGGGACCTTGTCGTTCAGCGCGAAGTCCATCGTCTCCGGGGAGGACGCACCGGCGGCCAGCATCTCGCGGGCGCGCCGCACCGCCCCGGCCTCCAGGTTCCCGCCGCCCACGGAGCCGGACGTGGCGTCGGCGGTGACCAGCATCTTCGCGCCCGCCTCCCGCGGGGCGTGGCCGCGACGGGCCACGACCGTCACCAGCACCGACGGCACGCGACGGGCGCGAAGGTCCGCGGCGTCCGACAACCAGCTCATACCCGAACCCGGGACCGGGCCCGCTCGACCGCCCAGTACACCGCCTCCGGCGTCGCCGGGGACGGCAGCTCCACCTGCTCGGACAGGCCCGCGCCGAAGGCGGCGACGGCCTGGCGTAACGCCTCGCGCACGCTGAAGGCCAGCATGAACGGCGGCTCACCCACCGCCTTCGAGCCGTACACCGCACCGGACTCGTGCGCCTTGTCCAGCAGCTCCACCCGGAAGTCGCCGGGCAGCTCGGAGAGCGAGGGCAGCTTGTACGTGGACGCCCCGGCCGTGGCCAGGCGTCCGGTGCCGCGGTCGCCGGGGCGCTCACCGGTGTCCCAGCGCAGGTCCTCCAGGGTCAGCCAGCCCAGGCCCTGCACGAACCCGCCCTCGATCTGGCCCAGGTCGATCAGTGGTGAGAGGGAGTCGCCCACGTCGTGGACGATGTCGACCCGGCGCACCTCGTAGGAGCCGTCGAAGCGGCTGACCTCGACCTCGGCGGCGGCGACCCCGTAGGCGAAGTACTTGAACGGCTCGCCCTGCATCACCGAGGCGTCCCAGTGCAGGCCCTCGGTGCGGTAGAAACCGCTGGCGGAGAGCTGCACGCGCTGCATGTACGCCGTGGACACCAGGGACTGCCAGGTCACGGACTCCTCGCTGCCGAGGGCGGTGACCAGGCCGCGGCTGAAGCGCACGTCGTCGGCGCTGACCCCCAGCACGGAGGCGGCGACGACGCGCAGGCGCGACACGATCTGCTCGCAGGCGTCCTTCACCGCACCGCCGTTGAGGTCCGCCCCGGAACTCGCCGCGGTGGCGGAGGTGTTCGGCACCTTGTCGGTGCGGGTGGGGGACTGACGGACCAGCGTCATCGGCACGCCCAGCGTGGTCGCGGCGACCTGCATCATCTTGGTGTGCAGGCCCTGGCCCATCTCCGTGCCACCGTGGTTGACCAGCACGGAACCGTCCTTGTACACCAGTACCAACGCCCCGCCCTGGTTGAAGGCGGTGAGGTTGAAGGAGATGCCGAACTTCACCGGCGTCATCGCCAGCGCCCGCCGGCGCGAGGGGTGCGTGGCGTTGAAGGAGGCGATCTCGGCCTCGCGGGCCTCCACGTCACCGTGTTCGAGCACCTGGTCCCACGCGGCGACGGCGCGCTCGGGGTGGCGCACCGGCATGGCGTAGGGCGTGGACTGCCCGGCGGAGTAGAAGTTGCGTCGGCGCACCTCACGGGCCGGCAGGCCCAGCACCTGGGCGATACGTCCCAGGATGTCCTCGATCACGAGCATGCCCTGCGGCCCGCCGAAACCGCGGAAGGCGGTCTGCGAGGTGCGGTGGCACTGCGCGATGCGCCCGTGCACGGCGATGTGCGGGATCCAGTAGGCGTTGTCCACGTGGCACACCGCGCGCGCCAGCACCGGCTCGGAGAGGTCCAGCGACCAGCCGCCGTCCGCGGTGAGGGTGGTGTCCAGCCCGGTGACCAGGCCCTCGTCGGTGAATCCGACGGTCCAGGTGGAGTGGAAGCCGTGTCGTTTGCCGGTCATCGTCATGTCCTGGGTGCGGTTGAGCCGGACGCGCACCGGACGCCCTGTCAGCGTGGCACCCAGGGCGGCGACCGCAGCGTAGCCGTGCGGTTGCATCTCCTTGCCGCCGAACCCGCCGCCCATGCGCAGCGACTGCACGGTGACCTCGTGCGCGGGCACGCCGAGGACGTGGGACACGATGTCCTGGGTCTCGGTGGGGTGCTGGGTGGAGCAGTGGACGAGCAGCTGGCCGTTCTCGTCGAGCAGCGCCAACGACGCCTGCGTCTCCAGGTAGAAGTGCTCCTGCCCGCCGAACTCGAAGGTGCCCTCGAGCACGTGCTCGGCGTCGGCCAGGGCCGCGGCGGCGTCGCCACGCAGCATCGTCGGTTGCGCGCCGTGGAAACTGCCGGCCCCGATGGCGTCGGTGAGGCTGAGCACGGCGGGCAGTTCCTCGTACTCCACCTCCACCGCGGCCGCGCCCAGCCGGGCGGCCTCGTGCGACTCGCCGAGCACCCAGCACACCGCGTGGCCGTGGAACATCACCTCGCCGCCGGACGCCTCGGGGAACAGCGGCTCGTCGTGCTTGGTGCCTGCGTCGTTGACGCCGGGCACGTCGGCGGAGGTGAGCACGCGCACCACACCGTCGAGCGCCAGGGCGGCCGTGGCGTCCAGCGAGACGATGCGTGCGTGCGCGTGCGGCGACTGCACCGGCTCGGCGTGCAGGACGCCGGGGTACCGGTTGACCAGGTCGTCGGTGTACAGGGCGGTGCCGGTGACGTGCAGGGACGCCGACTCGTGCGGGTGGGACTCGCCGACCACGGGGTCGGCGGGACGCTGCGAGAGGACACTCATCGCGACACCTCCGCTGTTTCTGCGTGCTCTTCGTAAAAGCGTTCCAGCGAGGTCGCCAGCATCGCCGAACGGTAGTCCGCACTCGCGCGGTGGTCGGACATCGGCGTGCCTTCGGCGCGCAGGACGTCCGACGCGGCGGCGACGGTCTGCGCTGTCCACGGCGCGCCGACCAACGCGTCCTCCGTCGCCAGCGCGCGCAGCGGGGTGGCCGCCACCCCGCCCAGGCCGATGCGGGCGCGCGTGACCGCACCGTCCTCCACGGTGAGCGCGAAGGCGACGGCGACGGAGGAGATGTCGTCGAAGCGTCGTTTCGCGATCTTGTGGAAGGCCGTCAGCGGTGCCAGCGGCAGCGGGATCCGCACGCGCGTGATCAGCTCACCGGGCCGGCGCACGGACTGGCGGTAGCCGGTGAAGTAGTCCGCCAACGCCACCTCGCGCACGCCGTCCGCACTGGTCAGGACCAGTGAGGCGTCGAGGGCGAGCAGGGCGGGTGCGGCGTCGCCGATGGGGGAGCCGGTGCCGAGGTTGCCGCCGAGGGTTGCGCTGTTGCGGATCAGGCGGGAGGCGAACTGCGGCAGCAGCTGGCCGAGCAGCGGCACCTCGTCACCGACCTGGCGTTCGATCTCGGTGAGTGTCTGCGCCGCGCCGATGTCCACGCAGGTGTCGGTGCGCAGAATGCCGCGCATCTCCGGAACGCGGTCCACGGCGATGACGTCCGCCGGACGCTCCCCGCGCAGGTTCACGCCCACTCCGTGGTCGGTGGAACCGGCGACGACGGTGATCGACGGATCCTCGGCGAGGATGCGACAGGCCTGATCCAGGGACTCCGGACGCCGGAAACGCGCCGTGCCGCCGGTGAGGTCGGTGCGCGCCGCGCAGGGCGCGGGGGTGTCGCGGCGCTGCGCGAGAGCGTCGGCGGAGCCGGGGGAGTCAGGCGTGCCGAGCGCGAGGGCGGCGTCGCGGATCGGACGGTAGCCGGTGCAACGGCACAGGTTGCCGGACAGCGAGTGCAGGTCGAAGGGCCTGTCGGACTCCGGGCGGTAGTACTCCGCGGTCATCGAGCAGATGAAGCCGGGCGTGCAGTAGCCGCACTGCGAACCGCCGCGCACCGCCATCTCGTGCTGGACGGGGTGCAGGTCACCGGCGGTGCCGATGCCCTCGGCGGTGACGACCTCCTGCCCGTCGAGGGCGGCCGCGGGCAGCAGGCAGGCGTTCACCGGCGTCCAGCGGGTGGTCCCGTCGGTGGCGGTGTCAGGGCGGGCGACCATCACCGCGCAGGCGCCGCACTCGCCCTCGGCGCAGCCCTCCTTGCAGCCGGTCAGACCGTTGTCGCGCAGCAGGTCGAGGAGGTTGACGTGGGGGTCGGTGCCGTGGAGAGTCGCTCCGTTCACCGTCACCGATATGGGTGCTGAAGTCTGGGCTGAAGTCACTGGTGGATCTCCTGGTGACTCGCGGTGGGCAGGTCGCCTGGGTCCGGACGCCCCGTCACGGGGCCGTATAGCGACCGGCTGTCCACCTGTTGTCGCACAGATTATTGCACCGGGAGATTTCGCGCAGGTTTCACGGATTCTCCGGCCACGGATGTTTCGGGTAGCGCCCCCGCATCTCGGCACGGACCTGCGCGTACGCCCCGGACCAGAAGCCGCCGGGGTCGTCGGTCACCGCCACGGGGCGTCCGGCCGGCGAAAGCAGTTCGAAGCGGACGCGACGTCCGGCGACCTCGGGGGAGACGTGCAGGCCGAAGCAGTCCTGCAGCCGGGTCGACACCACCGGCGGGGTGTCGGCGGCGTCGTCGACCTGCGGGTAGGTCAGCCGCACGGTGCGCCCGGACGGCAGGGTCAGCGTGGTCGGCGCGTACGTGTCGACGGGACGGTCCCAGGGGATCAGCCCGCGCAGCAGCCCGGCGAGGTCCGGGCGCCGGCCCGCCGCCAGGTCCGGCACCACGAAGTCGAGCAATTCACTCTCCCCGCCGCGCACGTCCGGGTAGCCGTCGATCCCGTTGACGTGCAGGTACTGGATGCGTTGGCGCAGACTGCGCGCATTGTCCGACCAGGTCAGCACGTCCATGCCGTGGGACGCCAGGCCACGTCGCACCGCCGCGGCACGGGTGGCCTCGGAAAGGTCCGCGGTGGCCACCGGGGTGGACGACAACTCGATCGCCCCGAGACCGCGCACGCGCCGGGCCTGCAGCTTCCCGGCGGGGCCACCGGGGGTCCAGGTGCAGGTCAGCTCGTCGGTGAGCAGCGGGGAGGCGGCCTGGAGGGCGAGCTCGCGCGACAACGGCACCGCCGTGTGCACCAGCGCCTCGGTACTGCTCGTGTTGCCGCTGTTGCGTCCCAGGTCGGCGATGGCGATCCACGCCGACGAGTGAGCCTTCGCGTCGCGCCACACCACCCCGGTGCCGGACGCGGTGAGGTAGCGGTTGGAGTCGCCCACCCGGTGCGCCACCAGGCCCGGGAACGCGCAGGCCACGGTGTACGCCACCGCGTCCTCACCACGCAGGTCCGGGGAGGACGTCCCGGCGTCCAGCAGCCGTTCGAGCCGGCGCGCGCCCTGGGAGCCACGCGCCTGACGCACCGCCGCCGGCAGGTCGCTCACGCGTGACCCCTCGTCGACGACGTGCAGCACCGCGGCGACGGTGCGCACGTCGACCCGTCGGGACGCCACCGTCGCCCCGCGCGCGAGCCGCGGGTCCGTCGGCACCGCGGCGAGGCGGCGTCCGACGTCGGTCACCCGGCCGTCGGCGTCCACCGCACCCAGGGAACGCAACGTGGCCTCGGCGGCGTCGGAGGCGGGGCCCGGGAAGGCGTCCGGCAACGGCAGGTCCGCCCCGCGCGGCGAACCCCAGCACGCCACGTCCAGCATCGCCGAGGTCAGGTCGCTCGTCGTCACCGCCGGCGGGGCGAACGCGGGGGCCTTCGCGAACTGCTCGGCGGTGATGCAGCGGTACACCGTGCCCGGCCCCTCACGTCCGGCACGTCCGCCGCGCTGCGTGCAGGACGCCTGGCTCGCCACCTCCGTCACCAGCACGGACATGTCGCGGGAGGTGTCACGCCGGGCGGTGCGCGCCAGGCAGGAGTCCACCACGACCCGCACGCCGGGCACCGTCAGGGAGGACTCCGCGACGTCCGTGGCCACGACCACGCGCCGGGTGTCACCGCCGCCGCGCACCACGGCCGCCTGCTCGGCGGTGGACAACCGGCCGTGCAGTGCGAACGCCTCAACCCCGTCACCTGCCAGCCTGTCGGCCAGGGTTGTGGTGTCGCGGATCGTCGGCACGAAGACCAGCACGTCGCCGTGCGTCTCCGCCAGCGCCCGACGCACCGTGGCCAGCACCACGTCCTGCACGGCGGTGCGCGACCGCCGGTCCCGGTTCACCATCGAGGCGGCCGAGTCGGCGTAGCGCACGTCGAGGGCGTGGATGGGGGAGGGGACGTCCACCACCGGTGCCGGCGGGTCGGCGAGCAGCCCGGCGAAGCGGGCGCCGTCCACCGTCGCCGACATCGCCACGACCACCAGGTCATCGCGCAGTTCGCGCAGCTGGGCCAGCATCGCGAACACCAGGTCGGACTCCAGCGCACGCTCGTGCACCTCGTCGACGACGACCGCCGCCACCCCGTCGAGGTCCGGGTCGCGCAGCATCCGGCGCAGCAGCACCCCCGGCGTCACCATCTCGATCAGGGTCGACGCCCCGGCCCTCCGGTCCCCGCGCACCGTGTAGCCGACCTCGTCGCCGAGCCGGACGCCGCGTAGTTCGGCGACACGCGTCGCCGCCGCGCGGGCCGCCACCCGCCGCGGCTGGGTCACCACGACCTTGCCTGTGCTCCCCTGCGTCCCCTGCACCGCCTCGGCGACGTACTGCGGCGCCAACGTGGTCTTGCCGGTGCCCGGCGGGGCCTGGACCACGGCGGTGCCGCGGGTGCGTACCGCGTGGATCAGGGCGTCGCGTCCGGCGGCGAAGGGGAGGTCGGTCACCTCACCACCGTAACCCCTCGCGCAGTCCCTCCTGCAGGGTCACCGCCAGGTACGGCACCGCGACGGCGAGGTAGCAGACCGCGGACACCGCCGCGCCGGACAGCCACGTCCACGCGTCGCCGGCGGTGTCGGCATCCTGACCGGTGTGCAGCCTGTTCAGGCCGATGGCCGCCTGCACCAGCGCGCACAGCAGCAGCACGACCTGTACGAGGACCACGTAGCCGCGCGCCGACGGGGCGCGGGGTCCGTCGTCCAGCCACTCCGGTCGCACCAGGTGCGGACGCGAGCGCGTGGCGAACAGGAACACCAGGATGATCTGCCCGACGAGCGGGATGAAGCCGTACAGCAGGCATGCCGCGGGATAGCCCGCGTCGTGCAGGCGCCGACAGCTCAACGCCAGCACCGGGATCACCAGGAGCAGCCAGGTGAGGCCGGCGACGGTGGAGTAGACCTCGTCCGGCGGTGTCCGGAGGTTTTCGCGCAGCAGGCGGTAGGCCAGCGTGACCAGGACGTACGCCAGCATGATCCACCAGAAGCCGCTCCGGGAGGTCAGCCCGCTGAAGCGGTTCCAGCGCACGAAGAAGTCGACGAGAGCCTGAAGGAGGGTGTGGGGGTGGGACCGGTGAGGGAGGGGTTCCTGAGTCTTATCTTGGAGAGAGGAAGTCGAGGATGTCACGGTCGTCCATGCTAGGTCACGACCCCCGGGGCACGGCAGGGTTCCCACAGGAGGGCTACAGTGGCCTCCTATGGGACTGAAGCAGAAAGCGGTCTCCGTCGCCGGCAGGATCACCGACGCGGTACGCATAGGAAACGGACTTGACCAGCGAGACCTCGCCCCGGTGGGGTGGTTCGCCCACGAGCAGGCGGTGCAACGCCTGAAGGACAGCTTCGACGCCGTCCCACCCGGCAGCCGGGTACGGCTGGCGAAGAAGACGTCCAACCTCTTCCGGGGACGCTCCAGCGACGCCGTCGGGCTGGACGTCTCGGGCCTGCACGGCGTGATCGCCGTGGATCCGGTGGCGTGCACCGCCGACGTGCAGGGCATGTGCACCTACGAGGACCTCGTCGACGTGCTGCTGCCCTACGGGCTCGCACCGACGGTGGTGCCGCAGCTCAAGACCATCACCCTCGGCGGGGCGGTCACCGGCATGGGCGTGGAGTCCACGTCCTTCCGCAACGGGCTGCCGCACGAGGCCGTCCTGGAGATGGACGTGCTCACCGGCACCGGCGAGATCCTCACCTGCTCGCCCACGCAGAACACCGACCTGTACCGCGGCTTCCCCAACTCCTACGGGTCCCTGGGCTACAGCGTGCGGCTCACCGTGCGGTGCGAGCGGGTGGAACCCTACGTGGACCTGCGGCACGTGCGCTTCGACGACGTGACGTCGCTGACCGAGGCGCTCGACCGCATCGTGACCGACAAGGAGTACGACGGCGAGCGCGTCGACTACCTCGACGGCGTGGTCTTCAGCCTTCAGGAGAGCTACCTGGTGCTGGGCCGCGCCACCGACGAGCCCGGTCCGACCAGTGACTACACCCGGGAGCGCAGCTACTACCGCTCGCTGCAGCACCCGGCCGGCGTGCTGCGCGACAAGCTGACCGTGCGCGACTACCTGTGGCGCTGGGACGTCGACTGGTTCTGGTGCAACCGGGCCTTCGGTGCGCAGAACCCCACGGTCCGCACCCTGTGGCCCCGCGACCTGCTGCGCTCCAGCTTCTACTGGAAGATCATCGGCTGGGACCGTCGTTTCGATCTGGCCGACCGTATCGAGGCACACAACGGGCGTCCGCCGCGTGAGCGGGTGGTGCAGGACATCGAGGTCACCCCGGAAAACCTGCCGGAGTTCCTGACCTGGTTCTTCACCACCTGCGAGATCCAGCCGGTGTGGCTGTGCCCGATCCGCCTGTCGGACGATGCCTCCTGGCCGCTGTACCCCCTGTCACCGGGGGAGACGTGGGTGAACGTGGGTTTCTGGAGTTCGGTGCCGGCCGACCAGATGGGGCCGGACGCCCCGGAGGGCGCCTTCAACCGCGAGATCGAGCGCGTGGTCTCCGACCTTGGCGGGCACAAGTCCCTGTACTCCGAGGCGTTCTACACCGAGGAGAAGTTCGCCGAGCTGTACGGCGGTGAGCGTCCCGGGGAGCTCAAGGCGGTCTTCGACCCCGACGGGCGGTTCCCGGGACTGTACGAGAAGACCGTGCGCGGCGTGTGAGCGGCACGGAAGACAGATACACGAAGACGAAGAAGACGCAGATGACGCAGAGGACACAGAGGAGAGAAATGAACAGGGGTTTCACGCCGCTGACGGTGGGAGAGATCGTCGACAAGGTCATCACGCCGCCGGCGCCGTTCCGGGTGACCGCCTTCGACGGGTCGACTGCCGGGCCGGCGGACGCGGAGCTGGTGCTGGAGATCACCTCGCCGGACGCGTTGGCCTACATCGTCACCGCCCCCGGTGACCTGGGCCTGGCCCGGGCCTACATCACCGGCAGCCTGCGCATCAGCGGGGACGAGCCGGGACACCCGTACCTCGTCTTCGACCACCTCCAGCACCTCTACGACCAGATCCGCCGCCCCTCGGCGAAGGAACTGCTGGACATCGGCCGGTCGCTCAAGGCGATGGGTGCGATCAAGCTGCAGCCCGCCCCGGAGCAGGAGACGCTGCCCGGCTGGAAGCGCGCCATGCTGGAGGGGCTCTCCCGGCACTCCCCGGAGCGGGACAAGGAGGTCGTGAGCCGCCACTACGACGTGGGCAACGACTTCTACGAGCTCTTCCTCGGCGACTCCATGGCCTACACCTGCGCCTACTACCCGGAGTTCGAGGGCGAGGACCAGGTCACCGGCCCCGACGGCGGCTGGGGTTACGCCCAGTGGGAGAAGGGCGCTGTGGCCAACGGGCCGCTGACCCAGGCCCAGGACAACAAGCACCGGCTGGTCTTCGACAAGCTGCGGCTCAACCCGGGCGACCGGCTGCTGGACGTGGGCTGCGGCTGGGGCGGCATGGTCCGTCACGCCGCGCGCAACGGTGTGAAGGCCGTGGGCGTGACCCTCTCGCGCGAGCAGTACGAGTGGGGCAAGGCCAAGATCGAGGAGGAGGGCCTGCAGGACCTCGCCGAGGTGCGCTGCATGGACTACCGCGACGTGCCGGAGTCCGACTTCGACGCGGTCAGCGCGATCGGCATCCTGGAGCACATCGGTGTGCCCAACTACGAGGACTACTTCTCGCGCCTGTACGCCAAGCTGCGCCCGGGCGGCCGGATGCTCAACCACTGCATCACCCGCCCGCACAACCGGAAGACCAAGACCGGCCAGTTCATCGACCGCTACATCTTCCCCGACGGCGAGCTCACCGGCTCCGGCCGGATCATCACGATCATGCAGGACACCGGCTTCGACGTGGTCCACGAGGAGAACCTGCGCCCGCACTACCAGCGCACCCTGCACGACTGGTGCGAGCTGCTGGCGTTGAACTGGGACGACGCCGTCCACCTCGTCGGCGAGGAGACGGCCCGCCTGTTCGGCCTGTACATGGCCGGTTCGGAGTGGGGTTTCGAGCACAACGTGATCCAGCTCCACCAGGTCCTGGCGGTGCGCCCGGATGAGTCCGGCCACACCGGGGTGCCGGTCCGCCAGTGGTGGAGGTCCTGACGGTAACCTCGTCACGATGAGAACGATCACGCGAGGTGCCGTCCGGGCGGGTGCTGCGGTGGTGCTGTGCACGCCGCTGCTGCTGGGGGCCTGCACCATCGGAGACCCGGAGCCCGACGACGACGCCCCCGGCGGGTCCGTGGGCACCGAACCGCCGCCGGACAAGCCCGTTCCCGAGTCCGACGCCGCCGGCGAGGAGGACGGCGCAGAGGACGGCGACGAAGACGCCGTGCCGGACGACGAGGACCCGGACCAGCCGGACGTGGACCCGGTGGAGACCGACCCGGGCTCCCCGGGCGCCCGCGGTCTGGCCATCGGCGACTGCGTGGCGGACATGGGGCAGCTCGAGGGCACCGGCGACATCGACCTGGTCGACTGCGCCGAGCCCCACGCCGGTGAGGTGTTCGCGCAGGCGGACATCGCCGGCAAGACCCTCTTCCCCGGCAACGAGCAGCTCGGCGAGGAGGCCGGCGGCATCTGCGGCGGTGACGCCTTCACCACCTACGTCGGGGTGGGGTACGCGGACTCCGCGCTGGACGTGGTCACCATGATGCCGTCGAAGGAGAGCTGGGCGCAGGAGGACAGGACGGTGACCTGTGTGGTCACCGACCCGAACATGGACGGGATCGACGGCAGCCTGGAGCAGAGCTGGCGCTAGCGGGGACGAGGGAACAGAACCCGGGTACTGCAGATTTCGCACCTCATAAGCATCTGACTCTTGCAAAAGGCCAGGTCAGATTTAAAGAGGCTTCTTATGGGGTGCGAAATCTGCTGTGGGACGGGTGCTGTCGGGGGGCACCCCGTCCAGGAAAGCGCCCCTGCCGCTCCAGTAGGGTCACCAGTTTCTGACGGTTGGACTCCACCAGGTGCGCGACGGTGAGCTCCCACGCCTGCGTGGACGGCAGCCGCAGCCGCCGCTCGACGTCCTCGAGGAGGGCGTCCACCAGGGCGGGGACGGCCGGGGCGGTCGTGCCATCCTGCGCGGGGATCATGGTCACCGCCTCCGGTGAGCCCCACACCGCCGGGTCGGCGATGAAGAGGTGGCCCTGCGCCGCGGCGTAGCCGAGGGCGGCGTCGCGCAGGTCGGAGAGCTGGTCGTCGGTGATCTCACCGGCCGTCCAGGCGTCCTCCACCAGCGGGACGCGGTCGACCGGCTGGTGGGCGTCCACGATGCCCTCGACGAGCTGCGTGGGCAGGGTGACCAGGGCGCGGGAGGCGGCGGAGTAGACGTCCGCGGCGTCGAGGTAGGGCCGTCCGACCACGATGGTGCGGGCCAGCTCGCGGCTGGCGGTCATGAAGGACAGCAGGGTGGTCAGCTGCTCCGCCGGGGCGGAGTTGAAGCTGCGGACGTCGCGCACGGCCGGCGAGGACGCCGGGCGGGTGGCGAACAACGGGGAGAAGGATGGCGTGTACATGACCCCATGCTGGACGCCCGGTGTTTCCGTGTAGTTACCGTTCCGGGAAGAACTCGGACGCCAGGGCGTCCAACGCCTGGACGACCACGTCGGTCTCCGCCTCGTCGGTGATCGTGATGCGCACGCCCTCCCCGTCGAAGCAGCGCACCGCCACGCCGAACTCACCGATGGCTTCCTCGAATGCGGCGGCACGGTCGTGCAGGTCCAGCCACACGAAGTTGCCCTGGGAGGGGATCCGCCAGGCCTCGGGGATGTGCTCCAGCACGCGCGTGCGCTGGGTCACCGTCTCCTCCGTGCGCTGGAGCAGCTCGTCCCGGGCGGCGATGCTCGCCACCGCGGCGGCCTGGGCGACGGCGCTGACGCTGAAGGGGATGCAGACCTTGTTGACCGCCTCGATGAACTCCGGGCGCCCCACCAGGTAGCCCACCCGCAGGCCGGCCAGCCCGTAGGCCTTGGAGAAGGTCCGCGCGATCGCCAGGTTCGGGAAGTCCGCGAGCAGGCCCAGGCCGTCGGGGAAGTCGTCCTCGCGGACGTACTCGATGTACGCCTCGTCCAGCAGCACCTGGACGTCCTCCGGCACCGCGCGCAGGAACGTGATGAGCTCCTCGCGCGACACCGTGGTGCCGGAGGGGTTGTTCGGGTTGCACACGATGACCAGCCGGGTGTGCTCGTTGATGGCCGCGGCCATCGCCGGCAGGTCGTTGCCGTGCCCGGCGGTGAGCGGCACCTCGACCGGCGTCGCGCCGGCGACGCGCACCAGGATCGGGTACGCCTCGAAGCTGCGCCACGGGTAGACGACCTCGTCCCCGGCGTCGCCGCCACGGCACGTCGCCAGCACGGCCTGCTCGATCAGGGAGGACGACCCGGCGCCGACGGCGACGTTGTCGGCGTCCAGCAGCAGCGAGGACGGCCCGGCGAGCCACTCGGAGATGGTGGTGCGTAGCTCGTGGGAGACGATGTCCGGGTACCTGTTGGCCGTGGCCAGTGCCTCGGCGGCGGCCCTGGTCACCCCGGGGAGCGGGCCCTGGGAGGACTCGTTGCTCGAGAGCTTCACGGGGTGGCCGTGGAGACTGCCGGGGACGTACGTGGGGAGGGAGGTGAGGTCGGCGCGGATCATGCGGTCAAGAATAGTCTCCGGCAGGTTTTGATCTGGTGCGGGGGGCTGATGTATGGTTCGAGTCGTCCGTCACGCACGTGGCGGCATGGAGGCGTGCCAGAGCGGCCGAATGGGACTCACTGCTAATGAGTTGTCTGCTTAACGGCGGACCGGAGGTTCAAATCCTCTCGCCTCCGCCACTTCAGTTTCCTCAGGCTTTTCGTGAGGACGTGTCGTCAGCCGTCCGGTTCTTGTGGTGAGTTACCGGACATTCAGGGCGTGGTCCCGCTATATGGGGTGTGTGGTGTACCCCGGGATCGCGTGACACGTCCCGTCTGGTGGTGTGCCGAGGAATCTGGAGTCGCTGGAAACAGCGTCGCGCCCGTAGCTCAACGGATAGAGCATCTGACTACGGATCAGAAGGTTGGGGGTTCGAATCCCTCCGGGCGCACGCTTTTCTTGGGTGAGCCCCCGCTCACGGTGTTCTTCACCGTCGGCGGGGGCTCACTCGTTTCCGCCATAAGAGTCGTGACGTGCTGATACGGTCGGCTAATGACCTTCACCACACTCATCACCGGCGCGAGCTCAGGCCTCGGCGCCGAACTCGCCCGCCAGTCCGCCGCCGCCGGCCACGACCTCGCGCTCTGCGCCCGCCGGACGGAGCGCCTGGACGCCCTCGCCGCGGAGATCGCGGCGTCCTGCCCCGCGGTCACCGTGCGCACCTACGCGCTGGACGTGACCGACCCCGACGCGGTGCGCGAGGTCTTCCAACGCGCGGACGCCGAGGCGCCGCTGGACCGCGTGGTGGTCAACGCGGGGCTGGGCAAGGGGCGCAAGGTCGGTTCCGGCAAGCCGGAGGCCAACCGCGAGACCGCCACCACCAACGTGCTCGGCGCGCTGGCGCAGGCGGAGGCGGGCATGGAGATCTTCCGGGCCCGCGGTGCCGGGCACCTGGTGCTGGTGTCCTCGGTGACGGCGCTGCGCGGCAACCGCAAGGCGATGACCACCTACGGTGCCACCAAGGCCTTCGTGGCGAGCCTGGGAGAGGGGCTGCAGTCGGAGCTGATGGTGTCGGGGGCTGGTGGTATTGACGTGACGGTGCTGCTGCCCGGCTACATCCGCTCGGAGATGAACGAGAAGGTCGAGCAGAAGACCCGGTTCATGGTCGACACCGAGACCGGGGTCCGCTCGATGATGGCGGCGATCGAGGCGCGGAAGCGACGGGCGCTGGTGCCCGGGTGGCCGTGGCGGCTCATCGGCCCGCTGCTGAAGGTGCTGCCGTTGAAGGTGGTTTCGAAGCTGGTGTGATCGGCGATCTACCAGGCGCTTTGCTGCTTTCCGGGGTGGCGTGTAGGCTATGGTCTCGTTGCAGAGATGCAACGGCGCGCCCGTAGCTCAACGGATAGAGCATCTGACTACGGATCAGAAGGTTGGGGGTTCGAATCCCTCCGGGCGCACCATTCAAACGGCCCCGTCATCTTCCCGGATGGCGGGGTTTCGTGCTGCGCGGGTGATCCCGCGTCGCGTGCCGGATTCGTCCCGTCGTTGACAGGGGGTCGGACGGGGCGCGGGGTTCGCGGGAGTCGCGACAGGATGGCCCGCCGGGACCTCACCGCCGGAACTTGGCCGCGGTGTGGATGAACGCGCCGATCATGTCCGGCCAGCGCGCCACGTCCTGCGGGGAGTAGGCCGTGGCCAGCTGGGAGCCCGGCAGCAGCGAGTGCAGTTCCTCGGCCACCGCCACCGGGTGCGCGGGGTCGCCGACCCAGGCCAGGATCAGCGTGGGGATCCGGCGTTCCCCGAGGGCGGCGATACGCTCCCGGGAGGGCAGGTCGTTGCCCGCCGCCCCGCGGAACACCGTGGGCAGCAGATCCTCCGCCACGTCCGGCATGGTGAACGGCACCTCGGTGCTGCGCGCCGGCGGCGCGGGCTCCGCACGGGTCGTCTCGGCGAAGGCGGCCAGGCCGTGCTCCTCGACGAACTGTGCGGAACGCTCGTACATACCCGCCCGGTCCCCGCGCAGCTCCCAGGCCGTCGGCGGGATGCACAACGTCATGGACGCGTAGTCGTGCCCGGCCGCCGCGGAGGTCAGGATCGTCGCCGCCCCCATCGACTGGCCGACCACGTGCACCGGCGCGTCCGGGGAGAACTCGGTCGCAACGTCCTCCAGGTCGCGGGCCAGGGAGGTCCATCGGTAGGCCGCCGGGTGCTCGGGCCCGGACGACCGGCCGTGGCCACGGGCGTCGTAGCGAAGCACGCGCAGTGCGTCCTGACCTGCGGTGAGGTCGAGGCCGAGGGCCACGTCGCGGGCACGGCTGGAGGTCAGCCCGTGCAGCTGGACGACCGGGGTGCCGTCCACGGGACCCCAGATGTCGTGAGCGAGGGAGGAGAGGGCGTCTGTCTTGTCAGGTGTGCGACTCATGCAGGAAATCCGTGTGTAATCCCACGGCCCTATCGTCCGTGGGTATGAGACTGACAACTGTAGCCCGTATGGAGCTCGCCGCAGGACAGGTACACGTCTTCGACCAGACGGTGTCCCCTGTGTCTGCTGCGTCTCCCGGTGCGCCCGGCCACGCCCCGTCCTTCGACCAGGCGCGCCACGCCGCCGCGGGCTCGCGCCCGGGCAGCTGGATGGCTGTCGCCTTCGCCGTCCCGTCCGTCGGACGCGGACGCCTCGCCGCGGCGTGGGACCGGGTCGTGGCCCGTCACGGCACGCTGCGCACCGTGCTCACGCAGGACGCAGGACGCATCCGCGTGCAGGACGTGCAGGTCACGGGCGGCCGTTGGCGCCGTGCGGGCGATCGCACGCAGGATCCGCGCGCCGTGCTGCGCGGGGTCTTCGACGAGGCGTGCGAGCCCTTCGGCTCCCCGTCGCACCGGCTCAGCGTGGTCGACCACGGCGACGGCACGTGCACCGCCGTCATCGGCCTGGACCACAGTCACACCGACGCATGGTCGCTGCTGGTGCTGGTGCGCGACATGCTCGCCGCACTGGAAGATGCTCCACTCCCGCCTGTGCCCTCCTTCGGTGATCACGTCCGCGCGCTTGCGGGCCGCGACGCCGCCCCGGCGCACGTGCGTGAGCGGTGGTGCCGGATCATGGAGGAGGGCGACGGCGACATGCCGGTGTTCCCCCTCGACCTGGGCGACGTCTCCGAACCCCGCGACGAGGTCGTCGAGGTGCTCGACGTGCTGGACGCCGCGGGCGTGGCGCGTCTGGAACGCGCCGCCGAGGCCCGCGACGTCCGGTTGCTGCCGTTGGCGGTGAGCGTGCTCACCCAGGTCAACCGGGACATGGGGGCGGGGCGGTTGCGCGCGGTGTTCCCCGTGCACTCCCGGCGCGGACCGGCCGACGACCCGGCGCGGTGGGCGGACTCGGTGGGCTGGTTCATCACCAACTCCGTGCTGGACTGCGACTCGGTCGACCCGTCCGCGTGCGCCACCGCGGTGCGCGACGCGATCACCCTGGGGTCCTACCCGTTGGAGCCGTTGCTGCGCCCGTGGGGCGGGATGCCGAACACGCCGGGCATGTTCGCCCTGTCGTGGCTGGACAACCGTCGGCTGCCGGTGCAGGTGCCGGACGCCGCACACCCGCAGCACGTCTCGGCGTGGATCCGCACCGACGGGGTGATGGCGTGGTTCGTCCTCAACGACGACGGCATGCACCTGCGGGTGCGCTACCCCGGCACGCCGGAGGCAGTGGCGACGGTGGGGCAGTGGGTGCGGCGGGTCGCCGACGGGCTGCGCGCGCTCGGCTCAGACGACCCCGTTCTCGTAGGCGAAGACCACGACCTGAGCCCGGTCGCGTAGGCGCAGTTTCTGCAGCACCTTGCGCACGTGGGTCTTCACCGTCTCCTCCGAGATGAACAGCACCTCGGCGATCTCGGCGTTGGAGCGACCCGTGGCGATCTGTTCGACGGTCTCGCGCTCCCGCGGCGTCAGCGAGGCCAGTTCGGTGGACGCCCGGCGTGGGGCGGAGCGCGGGGAACGAGCCACCGCGTCGGCGATGAGGCGTCGGGTGACGGTGGGGGCGAGCAGCGCCTCGCCGGTGACGGACAGGCGCACGGCGCGGGCGAGCTCGTCGGCCGGGGCGTCCTTCAGAAGGAACCCGGAGCAGCCGATGCGCAGCGCCTCGTAGACGTAGTCGTCGAGGTCGAAGGTGGTGAGCATGATGATCCGTGGGGCGGGGTCCAGCCCGGAGGACAGGATGCGCCGGGCCGCCTCGAGCCCGTCCATCACCGGCATGCGCACGTCCATGAACACCACGTCCGGGTGCAGGCGGGTGGCCTGCTCCACGGCCTGGGCACCGTCGGCGGCGTCGCCGAGCACGGTGATGCCCTCGCGTGAGTTCAGCAGCGCGGCGAAGCCCTGGCGCACCATCGCCTGGTCGTCGACCACGAGCACGGTGGTGGGTGCCGGGTTGTCGGTCATGGGGGTCACGTTACCGGGTGGGTGCGGGCACGGCGGCGGTGACGGTGAAGCCGCCGTCGGCGGCGGGCAGGGCGGTGAACGTGCCGCCCACGGCGCGCACCCGGGCGGACATGCCCTGGATGCCGGCCCCGCCGCTGTGCTCCGGGGGGACGATGGCGTCCGGCGCGGCCGGGCCGTTGTCCACCGTCAGGGTGACCCAGACTTGGTCCCCGCCGTCACCGTCCAGCTCCAGCCCCACCAGCACCGCGGACCCCGGGGCGTGGCGTGAGGCGTTGGACAGCGACTCCTGCAGCACCCGGTGCAGCACCACGCCGGTGGTGTCGTCGAGGCGGGCGGACACCGCCGTGACGTCCTGCGGCGACCAGGACACGTCCACCCCGGCGCGCCGGGCGGCCTGCAGCGTGGGGCCGATCTGGTCGGTGCCCACCGGGGTGGTGGCCCCGTCCTCGGCGTCGCTGCGCAGCACCCCGAGCAGTTCGCGCACCTGGTTGAGGGCCTCGCGGGCGGTGTCGGAGAGGGAGTCGAACTCCGCGTGGATCGCCGGGGTCACCCCCTGCAGGCGGTAGGGGGCGGACTGCGACTGCACCACGATCATCGACATCTGGTGGGCGACGACGTCGTGCAGGTCGCGCACCAGACGGTTGCGTTCCTCGGCCATCACCCGCATCTCCGACTGCTCGCTGGTGCGGGTCTCCTCCAGGCGCAGGTCCCGGCGGGAGGCCAGCAGCCAGCGCACCAGCAGGAACAGCACCGTCCACACGGTCACGCCCACGACCCAGCCGACGCGGGCACCGTCCGGGTTGGTGAGCATCAGGACCCCGGTGGCGGCCACGGCGAGGATGACCGAGTTGCGTGGGGCGCGCACCACCACGACCGCCAGGGTGAACGCCAGCGCCAGGTGGAAGGGCACCGGCCAGCTGAGCATGTAGGTCTCCTCGGTGCGTAGCGGGGCGCTGATGAGGCAGGCCAGCACGACCGCCAGCCAGGACGGCACCGGGTGCCACAGGCTGGTCAGCACCGGCAGCGTACCGACGGCGGCGAGCAGCGGCACGATCGCGGCATTGAGTCCGTGGGTGACGAAGTAGGTCGGCCAGGCCACCGTGAACAGGACCGCGGTGAACAGCGCCACGAGCAGCAGCACCTGCGGGGTCACGCCGGCGCGCGAGGCGGGACCGGACACGGCGCGCACCGTCGAGTCGGTGGCACGCGCGATCGCGCCGCGAAACGGTCGGGTGGGCTGGTCGCTGCGTCTCATGCCTGTGACGCTAGTCGGCGGTGCGGCCACCCGGATCCCCCTGGAGAGTGAGATCCACAATCACCCTGCGGAGGGATCCACGCGGGGAAGGACGCTGCCTAGCGTTCCGGGGCATGTCACGTCGTAGAAGAGTCGCCGCCACCACCGTCCTGATGTCCGCCGCCGTCGTGCTCCTCACGGGGGCCACGTCCACCCCGACCGCCGGGTCCACGGCGGTGACCCCGCAGCCCGTGGGCGCGGTGGCCGCCGCCGAGACGCTCGCCGCGGGGGAGCCCGGGACGTCCTACCTCCCCGCCGAGCTGGTTGCGGAGCTCGGCTACCGGCCCGGGACACAGGAAGGTACGCAGGACAGCACGCAGGACAACGCCGGCTCCGCCACGAACCCCACCGGCGACTGTTCCTCGCCGGTGCCGTTGCCGGAGTCCTTTGAGCCGGCGTGCATGACCCACGACCTGGGCTACGACCTGCTGCGCGTGGCCTACCGCACCGGCGAGACCATCCCGGAGCACACCCGCGCCGCACTCGACCGGCAGATGGCCGCCCAGATGGCGGCGTCCTGCGACGGGGCGACCGCGTGCCGGGCGGTGGCGGGCGTCGCCTACGCCGGCGTGGCGGTCAACACCGTGCGCCAGCACAACGGCGCACCGGTGGAGGAGTGGTTCCCGTGGTGAACCGGGGCAGGACGCTGCTCACGGCGGCGGTGGTGCTGGCGGCGTTGTCGCAGTTTGTGGCCCCGGCCGCGGCGGCGACGTGGTGGGCCTTCGACCGGGGGCCGCTGGCCCAGCACCCGCGCGACGTGCTCACCGAGCCCGCCGCGTCCGGCGCGGTGCGTGTCTACGGCGACCACCCGGGGCAGGACGCCACGGCCGCCGCGCGCGACACCGTCGACGAACTCGTCGACGCCGGTGGTCTGGAGCGTGGCATCGTGCTGGTCACCCTGCCCACCGGTTCCGGGTGGGTGGACCCGGTGCAGGTGGAGGCCGTGGAGGACTGGGCCGACGGGGACGTGGCGAACGTCGCGGTGCGTTATGCGCGCACCCCTTCGGCCGTGGCGTACCTGATGCGCCCGGAGCTCGCCGAGCAGTCGGCGACGGCGCTGTTGCGCGAGGTCACCGAGCGCGTGGAGGAGCTGGACGCCGCGCGGCGTCCGGCGGTGGTGGTGCAGGGCCAGAGCCTCGGCGTCGGCGCGGGTCTGGCGGCGGTACGGCAGCTGGCGCAGGACGGTGCGGCCGCGCCGGCCGCCCAGCTGTGGCAGGGCCGTCCCGGTACCGTCGCCGCGCCGGCCGAGGACCGGTGCACCGTCGACGAGATCAACGACGACGACCCGGTGGCCGCCCTCGGCCCCGGTCTGTTGCTCGACCCCGTCGCCGCGGTCGGGGTGCTGGCGGACCTGCCCGGCTCGGCGTCGTCCACGGCCGGCACGCGGCACAGCTACCGTCCGGTGCTGCCGCCGCAGGGGTGCGTGGGGGATCAGTCCCCGGACACGTCCCCGGACACGTCCCCGGACACGTCGCCGAGGAAGGCGAGCTGGTCGGCGACGACGGCGTCGAAGTCCGCCCCGGAGTAGATGTCGAAGTGGCCGGCGTCGTATTCCTTGACCACACCCTGCGGCGCGCGGGCCACGTGGCGACGACTCGCCGCCACCGGGGCCACGGAGTCCGCCCGGCACAGGCAGAACAGGGCGGGCACGGTCAGCTTCCGGGCGTACCCGCCGGGCCGGGAGGTGAGGATGCCGGGCACGATCCGGGCGGCCACCTCGTTACGGAAGGTGGAGTCCGGTGGGACGAGGCCGAGGTAGCCGTCGATCACGTCGTCGGCGGTCATCAGGGCGGTGTCGCCGGCCCCGCCGGCGGTCGCCACCGTCACCGGGTCGCGGCCCAGCAGCGACGCGGCGATGTCGCGCACCGCCCGCAGCGTCAGCTTCGCCGAGACCACCGGCGGGATGCGCAGCACCGAGGCCACCCCGTCGGTGAACGGGCACTGCGCGATCACGGCGTCCACGGTGCCCGGCGAGCCCGGCTCCGCCGTGGCCCCGACGTGGATCGCGTGCCCGCCGGAGAAGGACGTCCCCCACGCGACCACGGGGGCCTCGCCGGGCAGGGTGTGGGCGAAGGCCACCGCCGCCGCCCAGTCCTCACGCTGACGCCGCACACTGAGCAGCTGACGGGGACGGCCGTCGCTGGCGCCGAAGTACCGGTAGTCGAACACCAGGCAGCGGTAGCCGTGCGCCACGAATCGCTGCGCGAAGGCGTCCAGCCCCATGTCCCGGACCGCGCCGAGCCCGTGGGCCATCACCAGCGTCGCCCGCGGTGGTGTGTCTGGTGCGGTGTCTGGTTCGTAGAGCCAGGCCGCACAGTTCACCTGGCCGGACAGGAAGGTCACGTCGGTGCGTTGTCCCATGAAACAAGGGTGCACGGCGCAGGCCGGATCCGCAACGGTGTTCTACACTCAATAACGGACAAGAGGATCATGTGAGGAGAGCTAATGACTGACAGTGACGGCTGGGGCCGCGGGCCCGGTGACCGGGACCAGACGCCGCAGTGGGGACAGGCCGCCGGTGGTCAACCTGACTGGGGACAGTCGTTCCAGCAGCAGCCGCCCCAGTACTCTCAGCCGCCGCAGGAGCCGCAGGAGCCGCAGGGTCCGCAGGGTTCCGGCGCGGGACGCATCCTCCTGGTCGTCATCCCGGTGTTGATCATCGTCCTCGTCGCCGCGTTGCTGGTCTGGAAGTGGGACGACCTCTTCGGCGGTGGAGGCGACGACTCCGCCCAGTCACCGACGATCAGCCGGCAGACCACGCAGGCCGACGAGACCTCTTCCTCAGCCCCCTCGAGTTCCTCGGCGCCGTCGACGACGTCCAGTCAGAGCCGTCCCGACCGTGCGGACCTGCCCGCCGGTGCCGAGCCGGTCAACGCCGCCGCCCGCGCCGGCGAGCCCACCGGTGACTTCAACTCCGTGTACAAGTCCCCGCCGTCGGGCGACACCTACACCAGTGACGAGTTCGCCCAGGCCGTGCGCGACGCCTTCGTGGAGGCCTACCTCGACAACCGCGAGACCGACCAGGATCTCACCGTGACCAGCCCCGTCAACGGCACGTCCTACCGGATGAGCTGCACCGACGAGGGCAGCTACGTGCACTGCTCCGGCGGCAACGACGCGAATGTCTACATTGCGTAGCCGCGCCGGGGGCGTCAGGGGCGCCAGGGGCCTTGCCGCGGTCGTGCCCGTGACCGCGGCGCTGCTGCTCGGCGGCTGCGTGATCGGCGACGTCGACCGTGACGGGGAGACGGCCCAGGAGACGGCAGGGCAGAGCACCACCGCACGGACCCCGGACCCGACGACTGACCCGACCACGAGCCCGGCGCCGACGTCTTCGGCGTCATCCTCACCGCAGGCCGGCGCCCTCGAGGTCCCGGAGGGATCCGGCAGTGCCGGGGTGGCCTTCCTCGACGACGGTGACCTGCGCACCGGCGGTTCCCTGGCCGACCTCGCCGACGCCGCCTGGTCGACCAGCAAGGTCCCCGTGGCCGTCGCCGCACTCACCAACGCCGGTGCTGACGACCAGAACGGGCTCGACGGGCTGATGCGTCAGGCGATCACCGTCTCCGACAACGACGCCGCCGAGGCGCTCTGGGCCTCCCTCGGTGACGAGGCGGCCGCGGCCGCCGCCACGCAGGACGTCCTGCGCCAGGGCGGCGACACCACGACGACCGTCCCGGCGCAGAAACGCCGCGCGGAGTTCAGCACCTTCGGCCAGACCACCTGGGCGCTGGGCGACCAGGCCAGGTTCGCCGCCGGACTGCGCTGTGTCGCCGGCTCCGCCCCGGTGCTCGACGCGATGGGGCAGGTCGCCGCCGGCCAGGACTACGGTCTCGGCCGGCTCGACGGCGCCCGCTTCAAGGGCGGGTGGGGACCCGGCGAGGACGGCACCTACCTGGTCCGCCAGTTCGGGCTCATCCCCGCCGACGACGGCACGATGGTGCCCGTCGCCGTCGCCGCGACCGCCCCCGACGGCAGCTACGCCTCCGCCCAGGTGGTGCTCGACGAGGTCGCCGGGTCCCTGCGCGACACCGTCGCCGGTGCTCACGGTGTGCCCGCCGAGGGTGGTTGCTGACCGGTCCCGGCCGGTGCGTGGATCGTCAGCGAACCGACAGCTGGCGGACTGCGGGAATTGCAGACCCGTCGGCTAATGTCGGATGCTGTGGTACCCAGGTCAAGCAACGCAAGAGCAACCGGAACGCATCATCGCGCGTCGGGCGGCAACGCCGGCGGGCCAGGTGGTGGTGTCGGGAGGAAGGCGAACCAGTTCAGTCTCTGGATCGTCGGTGCCCTGCTGCTCAGCGTGTTGAGCGTGGCGGTGTTCCTCAACGGCCTCGCGGCCGACGACGGGGACGAGGCCGAGCGCGACCGCCGTGCGCTGGAGCAGGACGTCGCGGCGTCCTCCGAACCGACGGCGCAGCAGGAGGCCGACGACATCCGGGTGGAACTCGCCGCGGCCGTCGACGAGGTCTCCGCGGAGTTCGGCGTCACCGCCGGGGCGACGATGCGCGCCGGCGGCGGCATCGTGCACGTCGGTGACCTGCAGGACGGCCCGGGGCTGTCCTCGATCAAGGTGCCGGTGTCCATCGCCGCGGTGCAGGCCGCCCTGCGTGAGGGCACGCCCGTGGAGGACCTGACCGAGGACATCGACGCCGCGATCACCGTCTCCGACAACGACGCCGCCCTGCGGCTGTGGCAGTCCCTCGGCGACGACGACGAGGCCGCCACCGCGCTCGGCGCGGTGCTGGCCCAGGGCGGCGACCCCACGGACACGAACGTGGACCGCGACAGCGCCGACTACGAGGGCTTCGGCGACATCGGCTGGACCCTGGACAACCAGGCCATCTTCGCCAACCAGATGGCCTGCGTGCTGGGCTCCGAGCAGACCGTCGACGCGATGGGCCGGCTCGCCGAGGAGCACGCCGGAGGCCTCGGCCAGCTGGAGAACGCCCACGTCAAGGGAGGGTGGGGTGACACCGCCGAGGGCAGTTTCATCCTGCGCGAGTTCGGTCTCGTCGGCCCCGTCGGTGCACAGGTCCCGGTCTCCATCGGGGTCATCCCCGAGGACGGCAGCGAGCAGACCTCCCGCGCCGCCGTCGCCGAGCTGGCCCAGCGCATCGCCCCGCTGGTGGAGCAGTCCTCCGCCACCGGCGGTGCCGCCGAGTGCCAGGTCGGACAGGAGTAGTCGGGCAGGAGCAGGGGTCTAGAGGATCCCGATCTGCGCGCCGAGGCTCTCGGCCTGGTGCAGTTGCTCGATCCAGCCCGGATCACCGGGGCGCACCCGGATGAACGGGCGGTTGGACGGTGCCTCGCGGGTGCGTCCGGCGCGCGCCTCGTAGCGCAGCCGGGCGTCGTACCCGTCACCGGTGAGCTGACCCAGGTCCCCGTCGGGGTCGCCGAGGGCCGCGCGGGCGGCGCCGAGCAGCTCCACCGTCTCGTCGAGGGCCGTGACCAGGGCGTCCCGGTTGTTCTCGCACATCGCCTGCACCAGCGGCGGGGCGGTGCCGGCCACGCGGGTGCCGTCGCGGAAGCTCGTCGCCGCCAACGACAACGCCAGCGCGCCACCACGGTCGGCGGTCACCGCCAGCGCCTCGGCGAGCACGTGCGGCAGGTGGGAGACCCGGGCCACCGCGTCGTCGTGGTTTCCGGTGCGTGCCGGCACCACCGCCGCGCCGGTGGCCGTGGCGGTCTCCACGACCCGTCGCCACGTGGTCACCCATGCGTCGTTCTCGCCCGCGTTGTCGTGGGTGACGACCCACACCGCGTCGTCGAAGAGGCCGGTCGTCGTTGCGTCCCACCCGGAGTCGGCGGTACCGGCCATCGGGTGGCCGCCCACGTAGCGCTCGGCCAGCCCGTGGGCGCGCACCAGCTCCAGAACCTCCGCCTTCACGCTGACCACGTCCGTCAGCCCGCAGTCCGGGGCGTGGACGGCGACCTCCTCCAGCAGCGAGGGCAGTGCCGGCACCGGCACGCCCAGCACGATCAGGGCGTCCTGCGCGGCGGCGCGGCGCAGCGTGGCGACGAGGTCGGCGGAGACGTCGAAACCGTCGGACGTCGCGGCGTCCACCGTGGCCTGCGACCGGTTCCATCCGAACGCGGGGCGTCCTGCGCCCTGCAGGTCACGCAGCAGGCTGCCGCCGATCAGGCCCAGCCCCAGCACACAGACCGGGAACGGGTCGGCGGGGGCGGGGGACGCTGCTGTGTAGTTCACCTTTCAAGTGTGGCACAGGGCGACTACGGTTAGCGAGCATGAGTGGATTCGTCGTCGCAGCCGAACTCGCCGAGGGTGACTCCGGCGGCGCGTCCTGGCACCTGCGTATCCTGGAACGAGACGTGCCCGACGGGCTGCGGCCGCTGCTGACCGAACTCGGGCGGCTGCGCGCGGCCGGCGTGCTGTTCGCCATGGTCTGCGTGGAGGACGACTGGTGCGCCCTGGTGCGACCAGGCCCGCGCGGCCCCCAGCTGCTGCTCAGCGACGCCTCCGTGGTCGTCGAGGACGACGACGAGCCCGGCATCGGCCTGGCCCGTGACATCCTCGACGAACTCGACGTGGACGGGCCCACCGACGACGACATCGACGACGCCGACGATCCCGACGCCCCCTGGCCCGAGGGCGACTTCGACATCCTCACCGACCTCGGTGTGAGCGACCAGGTGTTCTCCGTGATCCTCGACGACGGGGAGATGCTGGCCACCGAACAGCTCATGCGCCTGGCCGAGGAGCTGGGCTTCGACGACGACCTGGCCGACATCCTCGACACGCTCGGGTACAGCGGGTGGGAGTGACCGGTTCGGGTCTGCCGGCCACCGTGCGCGACAACCGGGATGACGCCCTGATGCGCCGCGCCCTCGCCGTCGCCGCCACCACGCCCGACGGTGACGTGCCCGTCGGTGCCGTCGTCGTCGACCCCGAGGGGCGGGAACTCGCCGCGGCGACGAACAGGCGGGAGGCCGACGCCGACCCGACCGCCCACGCCGAGGTCCTCGCCCTGCGCGCCGCCGCGGCCGCCCACGGCGACGCCTGGCGGCTGCAGGACTGCACCCTCGTGGTCACCCTGGAGCCCTGTGCGATGTGCGCCGGCGCCGCCGTCGGCGCCCGGGTGGGACGCATCCTCTTCGGCGCCCACGAACCACGCACCGGCGCATGCGGCTCCGTGGTGGACGTGGCACGCGACTCCCCGCTGCACACCGTCGCCGTGCGCGGCGGGGTGCGCACCACCGACTGCGAGGAACTTCTCTCCGGGTTCTTTCGCGACCGGCGCTGATTCTCTATCCTGGGGCGGGTCAGATGCAGTACCCCTTTCCAGAACTTTCACGGAGGTTGAACATCATGGATCTCGGAGGACTCGGCGACAAGGCCAAGAAGGCCGTGAACGACAACCGCGACCAGGTCGAGGACAAGGCCGGCGAGGCCATCGACAAGGTCACGGACGGAGACAAGGCGGACAAGGCCAAGGGCTCACTGAAGGACGGGCTGGACAAGCTCTCCGACAAGTGACCGGCCTGCCGCCCCGAGGGTTCGTCCGCGGGCATTTTGCCCGTGCGGGGCGGTTGCTGCTAACTTAGTCGGCGGTGGCGTGTCCGAGCGGCCGAAGGAACTCGCCTCGAAAGCGAGCGTCGTGTAACAGCGACCGGGGGTTCAAATCCCTCCGCCACCGCCGCAGAGAAACCCTCCCGGGAGACCGGGAGGGTTTCTCGCGTTGCGGGGTGGGATGGGGTGGGCTGGGCTAGGACCGGCGCTGTGGAGGTACGGGGGATGGAGTACATTTCGCACCTCATAAGCAGCCTGTGCGAATCTGACCTGGCCTTATGTGATGATCATCCTCTTATGGGGTGCGAATGTTGTCGGTTCACGCCGTGCGCTTACCCCGGCGACGCCTTGCGGGGGTTGCTTGCCCGGAGAGGTTCCGTCCACAGGTCGACGGGTTAGGATTGGCGTTCGCACTGTGCTCCTACGTGGAAGGCTGGCCTCTCCGTGGCTCTACTCCTGTTCCGGCTCGGCCGGTGGTCCTACCTGAGACGGTGGCTCGTCATCGGGATCTGGGCGGTCCTGCTCGCCGCCGTCGGTGGCGGTTCGCTGGTCATCCAGAAGGGCTACAACGACGTCTTCAGCATCGACGGGGTGCCGTCGCAGCACGCCACGCGCATGCTGATGGACGAGTTCCCGGGCACCGACAACCCGGCCATGGCCTCGGACGTGAACCTGGTGTTCCAGGCCCCGGAGGGAGAGAGCCTCGCCGACGAGAAGTACATGGGGGTGCTCGACGAGGTCGTCGACACCGTGCGCACCACCGTCGACGACTTCGGCGACGACTCGTCCTTCGGCAACCCGGTCACCTACAACGACGAGCAGACCGACCTGGTCATCAACACCTCGACGGAGATGGGGCTCTCGCGCGAGGTCGCCGAGGCGGACGCGGCCAACGTCGCCACGCTCAGCCCGGACGGGCGCACCGGCACCACGTCCTTCTCCTTCGACGTGGACCTGCCGGCGGACGTGACCACCGAGGACAAGGACGCCGTCAACGACGCCCTCGACATCGCCCGCGACGCCGGGCTGAAGGCCGAGGCCGGTGGCGCCGGTTTCGGCGACCCGATCGTGATCGAACCGATCAGCGAGGCCGTCGGCCTGCTGGCGGCGTTCATCATCCTGTTCATCACCTTCGGCTCGCTCATCGCCGCGGGCATGCCGCTGATCAGCGCGATCGTGGGCGTGGGCCTCGGCGCGCTCGGCATCACCGGTGCCACCGCCTTCGTGCCGCTGAACAACATCACCCCGGTGCTCGGCATCATGCTGGGCCTGGCCGTGGCCATCGACTACGCCCTGTTCATCATGAGCCGCTACCGCGACGAACTACGTCACGGCAGATCGCGGGCGGACGCCACGGGCCTGGCGGTGGGCACGGCCGGTTCGGCGGTGGTCTTCGCCGGCCTGACGGTGATCATCGCACTGGTCGGCCTACGCGTGGCGAACATCGAGTTCCTCTCCTACATGGGTTACGCCGCGGCGGCGACGGTGCTGCTGTCCGTCTTCGTGGCACTGACCCTGGTCCCCGCACTCTTCGGCGCCTTCGGCGACCGCGTCTTCCGGAAGGACGCCGCGACGGGTGCGCGCGTGCGCGAGGGCATGAGTATGGAGGAGGCGGACGCGGCCGTCGCCGCGTCGTTGGCGTCCGGCTCGCGAGGGAGACGCAGTAAGCGCAGCAAGCGCGGGAAACACGGCCAGCACGAGAAGCCGACCCGCGCAGCATCCGGCACGAAGTCCGGCAAGCCGCTCGGCACGCGCTGGGTGGAGCTGGTGCACCGCGCGCCCGGCGGGTTCCTGCTGCTGGTGGTCGTGTCGCTGGTGCTGCTGACCCTGCCGGCGATGAACCTGCAGCTGTCCCTGCCGTCGGACAAGACCTCCACGCTGGACACCACCCAGCGCCAGTCCGCCGAGATGCTGGAGGAGGGTTTCGGTGCCGGGCGTAACTCCCCGTTCCTCGTCATCGTCAACACCGACGATGTGGACCCGACCTCCTCGGCCCTGTCGCCTCTGGTGACGGGTGGGGTTGAGCCTGCCCAGGCCGCGTTCGTCACGGTGAAGGACCGGTTGGCCAACAATGTCGGGGTGAAGCACTCCCAGCTCATCGCCGCCTCCGAGGACGGCTCGACCGCGCAGATCCTCGTCACCCCGGAGACCGGGCCCACCGACGAGCGCACCGCTCAGCTGATCCAGCAGCTCCGCGCCCAGCAGGAGGTCCTGGAGAACGAGACCGGCGTGGACATGGGCATCACCGGGCTCGTGCCGATCCAGCAGGACGTCACCGACCGCCTGGCCGACGCCATGCCGATCTACCTGGCGTTGGTCGTGGGGCTGGCGCTGGTCCTGCTGCTGATGGTCTTCCGCTCGCTGATGGTGCCGGTGATGGCGGCCGCGGGCTTCCTGCTGTCCGTCGGCGCGGCGTTCGGTGTGACCGTCCTGTTCTGGCAGGAGGGGTTGTGGGGTCTGATCAGTTCTCCGGGTCCGCTGATCAGCTTCATGCCGATCTTCCTCATCGGCGTGACCTTCGGCCTGGCGATGGACTACCAGGTGTTCATCGTGTCCCGGATGAGGGAACGGTTCACGCTGCACAGTCACGAGGCGGCGAAGACCAGCAAATACAACGCCGTGGAGGACTCGGTGATCGGCGGCTTCGGCCTGGGGGCGAAGGTGGTGACCGCGGCGGCGCTGATCATGATCTGCGTGTTCGCCTCGTTCATCGCCCAGCCGTTGCCGTTCATCCAGATCTTCGGCTTCGCCCTGGGTGTCGGTGTCCTGTTCGACGCCTTCTTCATCCGCATGACCCTGATCCCCGCGCTGATGTTCCTGTGCGGGCGCGCGACCTGGTACATGCCGCGCTGGCTGGACCGCATCCTGCCGTCGGTGGACGTCGAGGGCGCGAAGCTGGAGGAGGCCTACGCCTCCGGCAAGGTCGAGCGCATGGAGGACTGACCGGGCGACGTCCTGATCTTGCCGGGGTTCTGCTGGACCTGGATCCCGGTGACCGTGCCCGCGCCCCCGCCAGCCTCACCGGTCTCCAGGACCACGAGGCGGGTCATGTCCGGTGAAACCGCGTGGAACACCGGCCCGGCCACCGTGTCGACCACGGAGACCCGGGGCATCCCGTACTTGCCGACCAACCCGGCGAGGAACCGGGAGACCCGGTCGTGTCCGCGCACGGCGTTGCGGGCCGCCGAGGACAGCCCGCCGGAGTCCGTCCACAGGACGCAGCCCTCGGAGAGTTCGTCGACGAGGGTGCCCAGGTCGCCGTCGTTGAGGGCGGCGGCCAGGACGTCGAGGCGGTGGCGCTGCACGACGTGGGGGACAGGCACGTCGCCGGTGGACAACGACACCCGTGCCCGACGCAACCGCTGCCGCGTCGCCGACGGGGTCGTGCCGGTGACCGCCGCGATGTCGTGGTGGGACATGCCCGCGACCTCGGCGAGGACCACGATCACCCGGTCCACCGGACGCAAGGTCTGCAGCATCCGGAGGAACGCCAGGTCGACGCCCTCGCCGAGCACGGCGTGCTCGGCCGGGTCGTCCTGCACGGAGATCTCGGGCAGCCACGGCCCCACGTAGCTCTCGCGACGCTTCGCGGCGGACGTCGCGGCGTCCAGCGCCAGGCGCGCGACGACGACCGTCAGCCACGCCGGGACGTCCTGCGGCTCCTGCCCGGTGCCCGTCACGCGGTCCAGGCGCAGCCACGCCTCGGAGACGGTGTCCTCGGCGTCCTGCCAGGTGCCGAGCACCGTGTGGGCGAGGCCGAGCAGGCGGGGACGTTCGTGGGCCCAGGCGTGTGAGTCCGTCATTTCTGCGAGAGTACGCCCAGGCGGTTCCACATGTTGATCGCGGCGATCTCGCTGATCAGCGCGCCGGTGGTCTTCTCCCCGAACTCCGCGAGGACGCGTTCCTGCAGGTCGACGTCGAAGTCGGCGTCCTCGCTGAGGCGGGTGCCGGCCGTGGTGAAGGCCAGGACCAGGGCGTCGGACGCGCTGAACGGGGTGTCGGTGGCGTCCGGCGTCCAGTCGCGGATCGCGTCCACCCATGCCTGGCCGAAGTCGTGCTTGAGTGCCTCGTCGGAGTGCATGCCGATGCAGTAGGAGCAGTTGTTCAGGAAGGAGGCGCGCAGCTCCACGAGCAGGCGTGTGCGACGGTCCAGGCCGCTGCGCGCGGCGAGTTCGAAGGCTCCGGCGGCGGCGTAGGTGCGCTTGCGGATCTTCATCAGGTCGATGTGGGTCATGGTCGTACTCCTGCGGTCCGGTTGAGAACGGGGGACACAGGAGAGACGACGCTGCCCGGGTTACCGTGACAACGTGCAGGTCAGGGCTGGCGGCCGCGCAGCTCCGGGGGAGTGTCGGCGTAGTAGCGGCCGAGGAACTCGTCGCGGTACTCCTCGAAGCGTCCGTCCTCGATGGAGCGCCGGATGTTGTTCGTCAGCGTCACCATGAAGTGGATGTTGTGCAGTGTGCACAACGTGCCCGCCAGGTACTCCTTGGCGCGCAGCAGGTGGTGGATGTAGGCGCGCGTGTAGTTGTCGCACACGTAGCCGCCGACACCGGCGTCGATCGGGATGAAGTCGTGGCGGTGACGTCCCGCCATGAGGTTCAGGCGTCCGTCCAGCGTGTACACCCCGCCGCGACGGGCGAGGCGGGTCGGTGCCACGCAGTCGAAGGTGTCCGCACCTGCGGCGATGGCGGTGAAAAGGTCGTCCGGCTCGGAGATCCCCAGCATGTGGCGGGGCTTGTCCTCCGGCAGCTCGTCGCACACCCAGCCGGTGATGGTGCCCAGGTTCTCCTTCTCCAGGGCACCGCCGATGCCGAAGCCGCCGAAGCCGCGGCGCCCCGCGTCCTCCGCCTCCTGCGACAGGTCCACGAGTCCGCGTGCGGCCTTGCGTCGCAGGTCCTCGTACTGCGCGCCCTGCACCACACCCCACAACGACTGCAGTGGACGGTGGCTGCGCTCGAGGGTGAGACGCTCGTGCTCGAGCAGGCAGCGTCGCGCCCACCGGTGCGTGCGTTCCACGGACTGCTCCTGGTAGACGCGGGTGTCGACCAGGGTGGTCAGCTCGTCGAAGGCGAACATGATGTCCGCCCCGAGGCTGTGCTGGATCTGCATCGACTTCTCCGGGGTGAACCGGTGCTTCGACCCGTCGATGACGCTGCGGAAGTCGACACCGTCCTCGTCGACCAGGGCCATGCGCTCCTTCTTCGCCGCGCGGATGTCACCCTCGGTGAGGTTGGCGACGTCCATCGCCAGCACCTTCTTGAAACCGACGCCCAGGCTCATGACCTGGAATCCGCCCGAGTCGGTGTAGGTCGGTCGGTGCCAGTTCTCGAATGCGGCGACGCCGCCGGCGGTGTCCACGATCTCCTCGCCGGGCTGCAGGTAGAGGTGGTAGGCGTTCGACAGTACCGCCTCCGCACCGGTGGAACGGACCTGCTCGGGGGTGAGCGTCTTCACCGTCGCCTTCGTACCGACGGGGATGAACGCCGGGGTGTGGACGTCCCCGTGCGGGGTGTGGATCACGCCGGTACGCCCGTGCGCCGGGGCCCCGTCCACGGTGCCGACGCGGCTGCCGAGCTCGAAGGTGGTGTCCGGTGCCACGTGGTCGGGCGTGGGGGAGTCAGTCATGGTGGATGAGTCTATCCGCCGACGGCGCGGATGCAGGTTTCGGCTACGCCGCACCGTAACGCTGGCGAGCGGCCTCCCC
>NZ_JBQSWV010000031.1:0-34167 GCF_052377495.1 Corynebacterium sp. AOP36-E1-14 | reverse complement strand
GGCACCACCGATCGGAGTTCACCACCGCGAAACGGATCGGAAATGCCCCGCCGGTTCACTGGGAACCATGATTGACACCGTTCCCGTCACCACAGTCGACGACCTCAACAGGATGACCCCCACCGAGGTCACAGAGATGATCGGCGCCCTGCTCTACTCGCCCCCGCTCGGCGCGGCCATTGCCGCCGCCGCACCTTTCCGCAGCCTCGAGCACCTGCTCGACGTCGCCCACCGTGAACTGCTGCGGCTGCCACGCGTCGAGATCATCACCAGCATCCAGTCCCACCCGGTCCTCGGGGAGAAGACGACCGACTCCTACTCGCGCGAGGAGCAGGCCTTCATCCTCGACTCCCCTCCCGAGGTCCTCGCCGAGATCTCCGACCTGGCACGCCGCTACGAGGCACGGTTCCACCACATCTTCCTGGTGTGCGCCCAGGGCATCGGTGGCAACGAGGTCCTCCTGCTGCTCAAGCGGCGCCTGGAAAACCCCACCGTCGGTGAATGGGAGACCACCGTGCGCGAGCTCGGCAGGATCAACGCCCTGCGGCTGCGCACGGTGGTCGGCTGATCACACGAGGCTGACCACCCCGTAGATCACGAGCACGAGGGCGAAGGCGACAACCGACTCGATGGTCTGCTGGACCGTCCACACGCGCAACGTGGTCTTCACGTCCATGTTCAGCAGGCGTCCGACCAACCAGAAACCAGAGTCGTTGACGTGGCTGGCGATCACGGAACCCGCGGCCAGCGACATCACGACACAGGCCACCTGGACAGCCGACATGTCGCTCGACGCCACACCGTCGGCGACCAGGGCCGCCGCGGTGGTCAGCGCCACCGTTGCGGAACCCTGTGCCACGCGGATGGCCGCGGCGATGAGGAATGCTGCGACGATGAGCGGGATGCCGAGGGAGTCGAAGGACTGGGCGATCGCGTCGCCGATACCCGTCGCACGCAGCACGCCGCCGAACATGCCGCCGGCACCGGTGATCAGGATGACGGAACAGACCGGACCGAGGGCACCGTCGATCGTCTTCTCGATGGCGGTTCCGCTCTTGCCGCGGCGCAGGCCGAGCGCGACGATCGTCACGAGGACGGCGATGAGCAGCGCGACGGGCGTCGCGCCGACGACCTGGACGGCGTGCACCCAGCTGGCGTCCGGGTCCACCACGCCGATGGAACCCAGGGCGTCCAACCCGGTGTTCAGCAGGATCAGCAGCAGCGGCAGGACCAGCAGGAAGACCACCAGGCCCGCGCTCGGCGGCTTCTCGATCTCCTCTTCCTCACCGACCATCTTCGCGAACACCGCGTCGGGCACGTCGATGCGGTGACGCTTGTCGACGACCTTGCCCCACAGGTGACCGGAGATGAACCAGATCGGGAACGCCAGGATCAGACCCAGGATCATCACGATGCCGAGGTTCGCGCCGGTGAACTCCGTCGCTGCGACGGGCCCGGGGTGCGGCGGCAGGAAGACGTGCATCACGGACAGCGCGGCGGCGACGGGGATACCGACCGCCAGGAGGTTGAGCCCGAGGCGGCGTCCGACCGCGTAGATGATGGGGACCATCAGCACGAATGCGGCGTCCATGAAGATGGGGAAGCCGACGAACAGGGCGGCGACACCGAGGGCGAACGGTGCCCGGTCCTCGCCGAAGATGCTGATCATCTTGTCGGCGAGTGCCTTCGCTCCGCCGGACGTCTCGACGAGAGCGCCGAGCATCGCGCCGATCGCGACCAGTAGGGCGACGTTGCCCAGCGTCCCGCCGAAACTGCTCACCATGGTGTCGACCAGGTGCTCGGCGGGGATACCGGCGACGATCGCCGTCAGAAGGCTGACGATGACCAGGGAGAGGAACGCATGGAGCTTGAGCTTCATGACCATGAACAGGAGCAGCGCCACGGCGACCACGGCGAGCCCGATGAGCCCTCCGGTGCCGAGCCAGCTTTCCCAGCCGGTCTCTTCGATCCAAGGCATTGTGGGGTCCTTACGTCGTTGGGATGGGGGTTGGGCAGGGGGTTGGGCAGGGGTGCGCCGGCCGCGCGGCGCGGCGCGTCCGGGTCACCATTCGGCGAAGGACCCATCGGCGTGCCGCCAGATCGGGTTGCGCCAGCGGTGTCCGGTCTTCGCCCGTTCGATCACGTAGTCCTCGTCGATGTCGATGCCGAGGCCGGGACCGTCCGGGATCTTCACCATGCCGTCCTCGTAGGCGAAGACGCTGCGGTCTGTGATGTAGTCGAGCAGGTCGTTGTCGGCGTTGTAGTGGATGCCGAGGCTCTGCTCCTGGATGACCGCGTTGTAGCAGTTGGCGTCCAGCTGCAGGCAGGTCGCCAGGGCGATCGGCCCGAGCGGGCAGTGCAGCGCGAGGGCGACGTCGTAGGCCTCCGCCATCGCGGCGATCTTCCGGGTCTCGGTGATGCCGCCGCTGTGGCACGGGTCGGGCTGGATGATGTCCACCGCCCCACTGGCCAGGACGTCCTTGAAGTCCCACCGGCTGAACAACCGCTCACCCAGGGCGATCGGTGTCGGGGTCGCCCGCATCGTGTCGAGCAGGGAGTCGACGTTCTCGCTGAGCACGGGCTCCTCGATGAACATGAGGTGGAACTGCTCGAGTTCGCGGATGAGGGTCTTCGCCATCGGTGCGTGCACACGGCCGTGGAAGTCCACCGCGATGCCGATGTTCTCACCGACGGTCTCCCGGATCGTCGCGACGTTCTCGACGGCGCGGGTGACCTTGTCCCAGGAGTCGATGAACTGCATCTCCTCGGTGCCGTTCATCTTCACCGCGCTGAAGCCACGGGAGACCGCGTCCGCGGCAGCCTTCGCGGTCTCCGAGGGACGGTCACCGCCGATCCAGGAGTACACGTCGATGCGGTCGCGCACGCGACCGCCGAGGAGCTGGTGGACCGGCAGGTCGTGCGCCTTGCCCTTGATGTCCCACAGCGCCTGGTCGATACCGGCGATCGCGCTCATCAGGATGGGTCCGCCACGGTAGAACCCGCCGCGGTACATGACCGTCCACAGGTCCTCGATGTTCGCGGGGTCCTGGCCGATCAGGTAGTCGGAGAGTTCGTCGACGGCGGCGCACACGGTGGCGGCCCTGCCCTCGACGACAGGCTCCCCCCATCCGACGATCCCCTCGTCGGTCTCGATCTTCACGAAGGCCCAGCGGGGTGGGACCTGGTAGGTGGTGACTGCGGTGATCTTCACTGGTTGTTCTCCTCGTGCTTTTCCTGGCTGCTTTCCTGGTGGTTGTTCCAGACGGTCATGAGGTCGCGGGCGGCCTGTTCGAGCTCACCGGTGCTGCGACCCGGGCTGTAGAGGGTCGACCCGATCCCGGCACCCCGGGCACCCGCGGCGAGCCAGTCGCCGAGGTTGCCGGCGTCGATTCCGCCGACGGGCAGGAACTGGGTTCCCGCCGGCACCACGGCCGACCACGCCTTCATCCCGGCGATACCGACGGACGGTGCGGGGAAGAGTTTCAACGCCCGTGCACCGGCGCCGAGCGCGGCGAAGGCCTCGGTCGGGGTCGCGACACCGGGATACGGTTCGAGACCGAGCTCCACCGAGCGGGCGATCACGGCCGGGTCGGCGTTCGGGGCGACGACGATGCGTCCACCGGCGTCACGGACCCGGTCGACGTCGGCGACCGTGACGACGGTCCCGCCACCGACGACGACGTCGGGAAGACGCTGCGCCAGCAGCTCGATCGAGGTGAAGGGGTCGGGAGAGTTGAGGGTGACCTCAAGCCGGCGGAAACCCGCCTCGCGCAGGGTGTCACCCACCGCGGGCGCCTCGGCGGGAGTGAGCCCCCGCAGGATGGCGATGAGGCCGGTGGGCGGAAGCTGGTCTGGTCTGGTCACGGGTTGACTCCAGGATCGGGGGACGAAGGGTGGGCGGGTTCTCGTGTCTCGACGGGCACCACCTGCACACCGGTGGGTGCATGTGCCGACAGCTCGTCGCGCAGGTACGGGCCGAGTTCCGCACGCCGCGCGTCGGTCATGCGGTCCGCCGGCCCGGTGATGCTCACGGCCACGTCCGCGCCGTGGGGACGGGTCAGGGCGACGGCGACGCAGCTGATGCCGCGTTCGTTCTCCTCGACCTCCTCGGCCCACCCGCGGGTACGTGCCTGGTCAAGGGCCTCGGCGAGCCGCTCGACGCTGACCTCCGGGGCGGCGTTCACCGGCAGGTCCGTCTGCGCCCGGGCATCTGCGACGTAGGTTTCGAGGTCGGACGCGCCGGCGCCCTGCGCGGCGAGGAGTGCCCGGCCGAGGCCGGTGCGTGCCGACGGCGCCAGGTTGCCGACGCGCGACCAGACCCGCAGCGGACGGTCGGGGTCGACCTTGTCCAGGTAGAGCACCTGGGTCCCGGACAGCGTGCCGAGGTGCACGAGTTCACTCGTACCCTGCGAGAGGTTCTCGAGCAGGGGCCGCATCATCGCGGGCAGGTTCTCGTCGCGGTGGAACTCGAGTCCGAGTCTGAGCGCGCTCGGGCCGAGCCGGTAGCGCTTCCCCTCGGATTCCCGGGCGGCGTAGCCGCGGAAGACCAGGGCGCCGAGCAGTCGGTGCGCCGAGGGCTTCGTGAAACCGGTCTCCCCCGCCAGTTCGGCGAGCGTGGCCCCGTCGGGACCGGCCTGGGCGAGGAAGCCGAGGAGGATGAGCGCCTTGTCGACGCTCGCCACGGGGCTCACGTCCTGTTCTGCCGACATCGGCGCCTCCTGGTCGCTCGCCGGCTCCCCGGCGACACTGATACTGTGTTACGTAATGCAGAATGTACGTTACGCTATGCGGAACGTCAATGCCGAGATCTCCGCCCCAGACGCTCGAGAAGGACACCCCATGAACGCCCCCACACCCACCCCACGCCGAGACCCGACGGACCGTCCGGTGAGCGCGCAGGTGGTGACCATCGGCGAGACCATGGCGATGATGCGCAGCGGCCAGGTCGGATCCCTCGCGCACCTGCCGTCGGTCGACATCTCCCTCGCCGGCGCGGAGTCGAACGTCGCCATCGGACTGCAGCGCCTCGGCGTACAGGCCGCATGGGTCAGCCGGGTCGGCCACGACCCGCTGGGCACCCGGGTGATGCGCGAGATCCGGGCCGAGGGTGTCGGGGTGCACTGCCGGGTCGACCCGGAGCGTCCGACCGGCCTGATGCTGAAGTCCCGCCCCACCGCGACGACGACCCGCGTCGACTACTACCGGGCCGGCTCCGCCGCCTCGGCGCTCTCCCCCGCGGACCTGCCGGACGCACTCGTCGAGGACGCCGACGTCCTGCACCTCAGCGGCATCACGCCGATGCTGTCGGAGTCGGCGGCGCGCGCGATGACCGCGGCGGTGGACCGCGCCGTCGCCGCAGGGACCCGGATCAGCCTGGACGTGAACTACCGTTCCCGGCTGGGCTCCCGCGAGCGTCTGGGTGACCTTCTCGCCGGCGTCCTGCCCCACGTCGACATCGTGTTCGGCGGCCCCGAGGAACTCACGATCCTCGCACCGGGCCACGCCGAGGACGACAACGAGTACGACGAGGCCGACCTTGCCGCGCTGCTGCGCGCGGTGGCGACCCTGGGGCCTGCCGAGGTCGTGGCGAAGCTCGGCGCGGACGGGGCGACCGCCCTACGCCACGGAGAGCTGACACACGGCCCCGGACAGGTCGTCGACGTGGTGGACACCGTCGGCGCCGGCGACGCCTTCGTGGCCGGCTACCTCAGCGCCGTCATCGCCGGCGCGGACTCGGCCACGCGCCTGGACCGGGCGAACTCCTGCGGCGCCTTCGCGTGCACCACCCCGGGGGACTGGGAGAGCGCACCGTTCGCCGAGGACCTCGCGGCCGGACAGGACGGCGGGGACCCCGTCTCCCGCTGAGCCCCTCCTGAATCCCCCTGGATCCCCCCAGTACGTTGCCGGTGGACCTAGCGGGCGTCCACCAGGTCGATGATGAAGACCAGGGTGCGCCCGGCGAGCGGGTTGCCGGCACCGGCCGGGCCGTAGGCCAGCTCCGGCGGGATGGTCAGCTTGCGACGACCGTTGACCTTCATGCCGGGGATGCCGTCCTGCCAGCCCTGGATCAGGCCGGTCAGCGGGAACTCGATGGTCTGGCCACGGTCCCACGAGGAGTCGAACTCCTGGCCGGTCTCGTAGTCCACGCCCACGTAGTGGACCTCGACCATGCCGCCGGGCACGGCTTCGGCGCCGTCACCGACGGAGATGTCCTCGATCACCAGGGAGGACGGGGCGGGGCCGGACTGGGGCTCGATCGTGGGCTTGCTCATGGAGGTACTCCTGTGGGTTCGCGGTCGTGCTAACCGAACCAGATTAGCAGGCCTGCGTGACGCGCAGCCCGCGCAACGCGAAAAGGCAGGACGCCCCGTCCCGCGTGGTGCGGGGCCGGGGCGTCCTGCCCGTGTGCGGACGGTGCGCGCACCGTCCTGCGTTCCTGCCTGTGTTCCTGCTTGGGAGGCGGTGTCTAGCGCTTGTCGCGCGGGACGAAGGAGCGCTTGCTCTCGCCGGTGTAGATCTGGCGCGGGCGGTTGATCTTCGCCGACGGCTCGTTGATCTGCTCCAGGTAGTGGGCGATCCAGCCCGGCAGGCGACCCATGGCGAACAGCACGGTGAAGAAGTCCGTGGGGAAGCCCATGGCCCGGTAGATCAGGCCGGTGTAGAAGTCCACGTTCGGGTACAGCTTGCGGGAGATGAAGTAGTCGTCGTTGAGGGCGATGTCCTCGAGCTTCATCGCGAGGTCGAGGAGGTTGTCGCCACCGAGGTGCTCCAGGATCTCGTGTGCGGACTCCTTGACGATCGCGGCGCGCGGATCGTAGTTCTTGTACACGCGGTGACCGAAGCCCATGAGCTTGACGCCGGGCTCCTTGTTCTTCACGCGGTTCATGAAGTCGGTCGCGTCGCCACCGTTGGCGTGGATCTCCTCCAGCATCTCCAGGACGGCCTGGTTGGCGCCGCCGTGCAGCGGGCCGGACAGGGCGTTGACGCCCGCGGCGATGGAGGAGTAGATGTTCGCGTGCGAGGAGCCGACCATGCGCACGGTGGAGGTGGAGCAGTTCTGCTCGTGGTCCGCGTGCAGGATGAGCAGCTTGTCCAGTGCCTTGGACAGCACCGGGTCGACCTCGTAGTCCTCGGTCGGGTAGCCGAACATGTTGCGCAGGAAGTTCTCGCGCGCGTTGAGGTTGTTGTCCGGGTACATGTAGGGCTTGCCCTTGGACGCACGGTAGGCGTAGGCCGCGAGCATCGGCACCTTCGCCATCAGGCGGTGGGTGTTCTTGACCTGGAAGCCCTTGTCCAGCGGGTCGAGCTCGTCCTCGTAGTAGGTCGCGAGGATGTTGACGGACGAGGCCAGGACGTTCATCGGGTGCGCGTTGCGCGGGAAGATCTTGAACTGGCTCTTGAAGTCCTCGTCGAGCAGCGTGTGGCGCCGGATGTTCGCGTTGAACGTCTCCAGCTCCTCGTTGTTCGGCAGCTCTCCGTTGATGAGCAGGTAGCTGACCTCGTTGAACGTGGCGTTGTTGGCCAGGTCGGCGATGTCGTACCCGCGGTAACGCAGGATGCCCTCGCCACCGTCGATGTAGGTAATCTCGGAGAGAGTGGAACCTGTGTTCACGTAGCCGGGGTCAACGGTGGTCAGACCGGTCTCGGCGAGCAGCTTGCCCAGCGCGAATCCGGAATTGCCCTCGTTGGCCTTGACGATCGGCATTTCGTATTCGCCACCGGGGTAGTGGAGAACGGCCTTGTCCTGGTTGTCGGAAGCCATTGACAGCCCTTTCGTTTATTCAGGTACTTCGATGCTTTCGGTTATGCCCCGGGACGGAGATCACCGTCCCGGGGCCCGCCTCGAACCGAGCGGCCCGAGGTGAGGAAATCTCACGGAGCGGACCGTCGACGATCGTGGGATAGGACACACTGTACCGAATCCCCCCGGAGCCGACACAGTAGGGTCGTACGGTATCCCCGTCAGCCACCCCCGTTGCATCCCGGAGTGTGGGACAACATGTCCCAGAGACGCCCTCACCGGCTAGGCTGGCGGAGTTCCCGAACCACCGTGCTTGGAAGACTAGGAAGAGAGCCAGGAAAGCCGATCATGAGCGACCAGTTCCCCACCCTGCCCGAGAACCTCCTGCCCGCCGACGGCCGATTCGGTTGCGGCCCCTCGAAGGTCCGCCAGGACCAGATCGACGCCATCGTCTCCGGAGGCCGGGGCGTCATCGGCACCTCCCACCGCCAGCCGGCCGTGAAGAACCTCGTCGGTTCCGTCCGCGAGGGCCTGTCGGACCTGTTCAACCTGCCCGAGGGCTACGAGATCATCACCTCCCTCGGCGGCGCCACCGCCTTCTGGGACTCCGCCTCCTTCGGCCTGATCCGCAACCGCTCGGCGCACCTGACCTACGGTGAGTTCTCCGGCAAGTTCGCCTCGGTCTCCAAGAAGGCCCCGTGGCTGGACGAGCCGCAGGTCTTCGCCTCGGAGCCGGGCACCGCCCCCTCCCCCTCCGAGCTCGACGGTGTTGACGGCGTCGACCTGGTCGGCTGGGCGCACAACGAGACCTCCACCGGCGCGATGGTGGACGTGAAGCGTCCCGCGACGGACGCGCTGGTCGCCATCGACGCCACCTCCGGTGCCGGCGGACTGCCCGTCGACATCGCCGAGACCGACGTCTACTACTTCTCGCCCCAGAAGTGCTTCGCCTCGGACGGTGGCCTGTGGTTCGCCGCCTTCTCCCCGGCCGCCCTGGAGCGCGTCGAGGAGATCGCCGCCACCGACCGCTACATCCCGGCCTTCCTGGACCTGAAGACCGCGGTGGACAACTCGCGCAAGAACCAGACCTACAACACCCCGGCCGTGTCCACGCTGCTGATGATGGACGCGCAGGTGAAGTGGATGAACGCCAACGGCGGTCTGGACGGCATGGTCGCCCGCACGTCCGAGTCGTCCTCCACCCTGTACAGCTGGGCGGAGGCCCGCCCGGAGGCCTCCCCCTTCGTCGCCGAGGCCGCGAGCCGTTCCCTGGTGGTCGGCACGATCGACTTCGACGACTCGGTGGACGCCGACGTCATCGCCAAGACGCTGCGCGCCAACGGTGTGCTGGACACCGAGCCCTACCGCAAGCTGGGCCGCAACCAGCTGCGCGTCGGCATGTTCCCGGCGATCGACCCGGAGGACGTCAGGACGCTGACCTCCGCGATCGACCACATCCTCGACTCGGGCATCGCCTCGCGCTAACCCGAACAGGACGTACCGTCAGGTCCAGACCCCTGACTCACCCCCGGAAGCTCACCGTCTTCCGGGGGTTTTTGCGCTACTGTGGCGGAAAACACCGAGTGGATGATGGAGGTCCCACCGATGCAGGAACTGCGGTTCGTCCAGGACGACAGCGACCGGGCGTCCCTCGTTCTCCGCGTGGCCGACAGTGGCGCCGAAGGCACTGACGGGGAGGACGCGACCCCCGGGTTCTTCCTGCCGGTCACCGACGAGCTCACCGAGTTCCTGGGCACCCTGGTCCAGCCTGCGGCGGAGTCCGTCTCAGCGGACGCCGCACCGGAGACCGCCCAGGACGCCACCCAGGAGACCACCACGGCGGCCGAGGCGCCGGACGCGGCGGAACCCGCCGTCATCCCGGTGCGTGAGCGCGTGCACCTGCGCCCGCGCGACATCCAGGACCGCATCCGCCACGGTGAGACCGTGGAGCAGATCGTCGCGGAGACCGGCATGGAGGACCGTCGCGTCCGCCCCTTCGCCGTGCCGATCGCGATGGAGCGCCACCGCATCGCCGAGATGGCGCGCGACGCCCACCCGGTCCGTGCCGACGGGCCGACGGACGCACCCCTGCGCGAGGTGCTCGCCGGCGCCTTCGCCGCCCGTGGCGAGAGCCTGCGCGCCGCCGAGTGGTCGGCGGCGATGGACTCGTCCGACCACTGGGTGATCTCGGTGAGCTGGACGAAGGGCAACCGGGAGGGCGCGTCGCGGTTCGTCGCCGACTTCCGCTTCGTCCCGGGTGAGGACGGTCCGGCGACCGCCGAGCCGGTGAACTCCGTGGCGTCCGACCTCATCGACCCGCGCTTCGAGCGTCCGGTGCGCACGGTCTCACCGGTGGTTCCCTCCAGCCGCGGGGAGGACGACACCCCCGCCACCGAGGAGACCCGGCCGGACACCGCCGCCGTCCATGACCCCGCCGAGGACACCGGGCCGGCTGAGACCGACGGGTCCGACGAGCCCACCGGCGACTCCTCCTCCGGGGGCGGCGCCGACGCCCCCGTCGACCTCTTCGGCCGCCGCTCCCACCCCGCGGGCGGTGGCGAGGACCCTGCCAAGCGCAAGAAGAAGGCCGTCACGCCCCACTGGGAGGACGTGCTGCTCGGGGTCCGTACGAACCCGCGGGCAAACGGCCGGAACAAGAAGAAGTAGACCACGGTGGGATCCCCTGACACCGTCGTCACCCTCTGGTTCGCCAGCGCCGCCGTCCCGGTGCAGGTGCTGCGCGCCGAGCCCACGCCCGACCGTGGCTTCGCCCGCAAGTACCTCGCCCAGCTCGGCGTGCGCCTGAGCACCGAGGGTTCGGCGAACACCTTCGGCGACTTCTCCTCCCCCACGCACATCGGCGACTTCGACATGAACCGCTCGGCCCCGCCCGGCCGCGCCGAGTTCTACATCGGCGGCTACCCCGGCCTGTCGCTGGTGCAGACCGTGCTGCCGGAACCCTGCCTGATGTCACAGGTCCCGGCACCGCTACGGGAACTCATCGCCGCCGCGGACCTCTACGTGACCTGCCGGACGCCGGACGACCCGGACGGTCTCGGCGGTTTCGCCCACTGGTCCGGTGGCACGCTGAAACGCGCCTTCACCGCCACCCGCGACAAGATCTACGAGGACACCGGCCTGCCCGAGCCCTTCGAGGCCCCGTTCTGGGAGGGCAACGTGGAGGCCACGGGCATCCAGCTGCCGTTCCGTCCCGGTGAGTTCGCCGCCGCCGCCGAGGAACACTGGCTGGGGTTCCGGGTGGAGCGCGAGGGCATCGACATCCCGGTGTGCGCCTTCGCACTGGACGGACGCGCCGCACCGCGTGCGGTGCCCGGCGACTCCCGGCCGGCGTCGCGGCCGCGGACCTCCCAGCACCCGCAGCGCCCGCCCAAGCCCCAGAACCCGCTCCCCCCGGGCTACGACGACTACGCCGAGGGCAAGGAGTCGGCGGTGCGTTCGACCTCCGACCTGCTCAAGGGCGCCACGGTGTCCGCGGTGACCGGGGTCGGGCGCGGCGTGGTCGGCGGGGTACGTCTGCTGCAGACCGGGGCGCACAGGATCGGCGACGAGGTACGCCGCCGCGCCCGCAACACCGGGCGGTAGCGTCAGAACTGTGCGGCGTAGAAGCCGATCGCCGCGGACGTCGCCACGTTGAGCGAGTCGGTGCCCGGAGCCATCGGGATCTTCGCCCGCACGTCCGCCGCGCGCATGGCGTGCTCGGTCAGCCCGGGCCCCTCCGCACCGACCATCACGGCGACCTTGTCGGCGCCGGCCACGGCCTCGGCCAGGGTGTTGTCCGTGTTCGGTGTCATCGCCACCACCCGGTAGCCACGCTCCTGCAGGTCGGCGAGACTGTGCTGCCACGTCGTCGGCCGACTGCCGAGGTGCGCGAACGGGGTGCGCAGCACGTGCCCCATCGACACGCGCACCACCCGCCGGTACAGCGGGTCGGCGCACCCGGCGCCCAGCAGCACCGCACCGACGTCGAGGCCGGCGGCGTTGCGGAACAGCGCGCCGATGTTCTCGTGGTCGCCGACGCCCTCCAGCACGGCGACGACCCGGTTGCCGGCCGGCAGGGCGTCCAGCACGTCACTGGCGTCGGGCTCGTCGACCCGGTCGGCGGTGGCCACCAGCCCGCGGTGCATGTCGAAGCCGGCGACCTCGGCGAGCACCTCCCGGGTGACCTCGTAGAAGGGCACGCCGTCGAGCCCACGGGCGACGTCGGGGTTGGACGCCGCGGCGTCCTGCAGCTGTTCCAGCCGGTGGGCGAAGCCCACCACGCAGCGCACCGGGAAGCGCGACGCCGCCAGGCGCGGCACCACCAGATTGCCCTCGGCGACGACGAGGCCGCGGCCGCCGGGCAGGTCGGGACGCTTGTCGGAGGAGTTCAGGTCACGGACGTCGTCGAGACGGGTGTCGGACGGGTCGGTCACGGGGACGGTGCGGCTCATGGCGTCCTACCCGATCGCATCCATGATCGGGTCGATGCCGAAGAAGACCACAAACAGTGCGGCGACCAGGTACATCAGCCAGTGCAGTTCCTTGGCACGGCCGGTGACCAGGTACATCACCACGCAGGCGATGAAGCCCATGCCGATGCCGTTGGCGATGGAGTAGGTGTACGGCATGATCACGATCGTCAGGAAGGCCGGCAGGGCGACCTCGAAGCGGGTGAAGTCGATGTCTGCGACCTGGGCCATCATCATCGCTCCCACGATGACCAGCACCGGGGCGGCGGCCTCGATCGGCACCACGGAGTACAGCGGGGTGAGGAACATCGCCGCCAGGAAGATCACGCCGGTGACCACGTTGGCCAGGCCGGTGCGCGCACCGTCGCCGATGCCGGCGGCGGAGTCGACGAACACGGTGTTGGACGACGCCGACACCGAACCGCCGACCGCCGCGCCGGCACCCTCGATGATCAGGGCGGTGCGCAGGTTCGGCAGGTTGCCCTGCTCGTCGACGAGCTGCGCCTGCTTGCCCAGCGCGGTCATCGTGCCCATCGCGTCGAAGAAGTTCGCCAGCACCAGGGTGAAGATCAGCAGGCAGGCCGACAGTGCGCCGATCTTGCCGAAGGCGCCGAAGAGGTCCACCGCGCCGACGAGGCTGAGGTCGGGCATGCTGCCCAGGGAGTCCGGGATCGCCGGGGTGGCCATCTGCCAGCCCTTGCCGGCGTCGCTGTCGAAGGGGCCGGCGAGCGCCTCGACGATCATGGCGAACACGGTGGTGGCGATGATGCCGATGAACAGTCCGCCGCGGACCTTCTTGGCCACCAGGATGCCGCAGACGATCAGGCCGACCACGAAGATCAGGGTGGGCCAGGAGGCGATGGAGCCGCCGTCGCCGAGGCCGACGGGCACGGTGGTGCCGGCGGCGTCGGGCACGCGGCGCACGAAGCCGGCGTCCACCACGCCGACCATGGCGATGAACAGGCCGATGCCCACGCTGATCGCGGCCTTCAACGAACCCGGGATGGCGTTGAACACCGCCTCACGGAACCCGGTGACGGCGAGCAGCACGATGATCACGCCGTCGATCACCACCAGGCCCATCGCCTGCGGCCAGGTCAGGCCCTCCGTCGCAACGAAGGTGACGGCCACCAGGGTGTTGATGCCCAGGCCGGCGGCGATGCCGAAGGGGTACTTGGCGAAGACGCCGAAGGCGATGGTCATCACGCCGGCGGCCAGGGCGGTGACCGCGGCCACGCGGGAGGTGCCCAGCACGTCGCCGTTGCCGTCCTCCACCGTCCCCAGGATGAGGGGGTTGAGGATGATGATGTACGCCATCGCGAAGAACGTCACGACACCGGCACGGACCTCCGTGCCGACCGTGGAGCGACGCTCCGTGATGTGGAAGTACCGGTCGAGGGCGCCGGTGGGTTCTGCGCCGGACTCTTCTGCGCCGGTCGTCTCGACCGAGGATCCCGTGGAAGCTGACATAAGAAGTAAGAATCGCACCAGGCAGGCCCGTGTGCAACCGGTGTGGCAGCATGGGACACATGACCCCCCGCGTTCCCCTGGCCCCGCGCGGCGCACCCGGCGCCCTCACCCTGGCCGGCACCGTCCTGACCTCCACCGTCCTGGTCGGCGCACTGGCCGCGTGCGCGACCGACGGGCAGGACGGTACCCCCGGCGGTTCCGGCACCGGGTCGGTGCCGGAGTTGTCCGCCGAGGTCCTCGCCGAGCACCCCTTCGACCCCGACGCCTTCACCCAGGGCCTGGAGGTCATGCCGGACGGCGACCTGCTGGTGTCCACGGGGCTGAACGGACAGTCGCGGATCTACCGCGCCCCGGTCGACGACGCGACGTCGCCCACCGTCAGCGAGGACCTCGACGAGCGCTACTTCGGCGAGGGCGCCACCGTGCACGACGACACCGTGTGGCAGCTGACCTGGAAGTCCGGGGTGGCCTTCGCCCGCGACGCCGAGACCCTGCAGGTCACCGACGAGGTGTCCTACGACGGTGAGGGATGGGGGCTGTGCTCCGACGACGAGCGCCTGGTGATGTCGGACGGCTCCTCGGAGCTGACCTTCCGCGATCCCGAGACCTTCGCCGCCACCGGCGGGGTGGAGGTCACCCTCGACGGCGAGCCCGTCGACCAGCTCAACGAGTTGGAGTGCACCGGCAGCGGGGACGACCGTACGGTGTGGGCCAACGTGTGGCACTCCGACCGGGTGCTGCGCATCGACCCGGACTCCGGGGAGGTCACCGGCGTGGTCGAGCTCGACCTGCCCGCCGGCGACCGCGACGGGGCCGACGTGCTCAACGGCATCGCCGCGGTGCAGGACGAGCGGGACGGGGACAGTTTCCTGGTGACCGGCAAGCTGTGGGACACCCTCTACGAGGTGCGTTTCAGTGAATGACCGTGGGGCTCGTGCTGGGGTGTCCAGGGGTGGAGCTCGGGGTGGGGTGATGGCCCGCTCCGCCAACCGGGTCTCCGGGTTGATGGGCGCCGACGGTGCCCGCGAGTCCGGGCTCACCGCCCTGATGTACACCTCGATCGCCAACTTCGCGGTGGACGCCGTGCTGGCGGTCTCCCTGGCCGGCACCCTGTTCTTCTCCGCCGCCGAGGCGGAGTCCCGGACCTCGGTGGCCGCCTACCTGCTGGTCACGATCGCCCCGTTCGCACTGCTCGCCCCGTTGATCGGCCCGGCGTTGGACCGGCTGCGCACCGGCCGGCGTCTGGCGTTGTCGTTGACCTTCGCCGGACGCGTCCTGCTGGCCGCCGTCCTGCTGCAGAACTTCGACTCGTGGATGCTCTACCCCGCCGCACTGGGGATGCTGGTGCTCAGCAAGTCCTACGGGGTGCTGAAGTCCTCGGTGACCCCACGTGTCGCGCCGGACGGCCTGGACCTGGTGCGCGCGAACGCGCGGCTGACCATCGCCGGGCACATCGGCGGCTCGCTGGTCGCCGGTGGTCTGGCCGCGGCGATCGCCTACCTCTTCGACCCGCGGGCGGCGCTGTGGCTGCTGATGGTGGTCGCGTTGTCCGGCATCTACGGCTGCGCGCTCATCCCTGCCAGCGCCGAACGCGGACGCGACGAGGTGACGGTGAGCCCGTTCGTGCCGGAGGGGCAGGCAGGCGGCCGCGCGGTGACCGGCTGGCGTCGGGCCGTACGCGTGCGCTTCCCCGACGCCGCCCGGACCTGCCTGTGGGCCACCGCCCTGCAGCGTTGCGGCACCGGGTTCATGACGATCTACATCGCCTTCGTCGCCAAGTCCTCGACCGACCTCTCCGGGTTCGAGCAGTTGTCCATCCTCGCCGCCGTCGGCGCGGCCGGCGGGGTCGGCACCTTCGCCGGCAACGCGCTGGGCTCGCGGATCCGTTTCGCCCGCCCGCAGGCGGCCGTCCTGGTGCTCGGCGCGGTGTCGATCGCCACGGTGGTGCTCGCCGCGGTGTGGGACGGCACGCTGACCGCGGCGGTGGCGACCGCGGTGCTGTCCCTGGGCAGCGCGATGTCGAAGGTGTGCCTGGACGCGGCGATCCAGTCCGGGCTCGACCAGTCCGCGCAGGCCTCGGCCTTCGGCGTCTCCGAGACCGCACTGCAGCTGTCGTGGGTGTTCGGAGGCACCTTGGGCATCCTGCTTCCCCCGGAGCTCACCGTGGGTATGGCTGTGCTGGCCCTCGCCGGTACAGTGATGTACGTCAACGTCATCGCCGCGTCACGGGGTGTCGGTGCCGGGGCCCTGATCGGCCGGGCGAGGAGTTCCCGCTGAGCCGGTCCACCCCGGCCCCCGCACACCCGATCCGACGCCGACAGGAGTTCCCCACCGGATGAGCACGGACAACAACAACCCGCCGAAGAAACAGACGAAGAAGCAGCGTCGTCGGGCCGCCCAGCGCAAGCAGCTGATGACCTTCGGCGCGATCGTGCTGCTCGTCGTCGTCGTGGCCGCCGCGGTGCTGGGCTACCAGCACTGGAGCAACAACCGTCCCGGCACCCAGCCGGAGGATCTGCGGGTCACCGTCACCGACGCCTCCGGCGAGGAGCAGGAGTACGCCCCGTACTCGGTGTGCCAGCTGTTCACCGGCGACTGTGACGAAGGTGAGCCGACCGAGGTCGAGCTCGGGCCGGACGACGAGATGACCGTCTCGCTGCCGGAGGAGGTCTACGACCACGACTGGACGATGCTCCAGATCTTCGACGACCCGGCGGTGAACACGGAGAACACCTACACCGGCAACGAGAAGACCGAGGTCACGATCAAGGGCTCCTCGGACACCGCGGGCGAGGACGACGAGAACCCGCGCCTGGCCGTGGTGGAGATCCACTCCTCACTGGTCGGTGACGACGACGGCGAAGAGGTCGCCTTCGGCGCGGTCTGGTCGTTCACCCCGGCGGGGTAACCGGCCCCTCCCCCTCTACCCGCCCCGCCCCAGTTCAGAGAGCAACCCCACAGGATGGTTCCACCAACCTGTGGGGTTGCTCTCTGCGTCAGTTCTCTGGGTCAGTTCTCTGGGTCAGCTCTCCAGCTCGCTGGCGATGGTGCGCAGGATCTCGGCGACCTGGCGTCCTTCCTTACGGTCGGGACGCCGCCCGGCCTCCAGGCTGGGCTGCACCCGCGACTCCAGCAGCGTGACGGTGTCCTGGACCAGCTCGTGGAGCTGGTCGGGGCTGTAGCGGTGGCCGCGCGCGCCGCGCTGGCTCCGCGCACCCTTGCCCGCACCCTTGCCAGGGCCCCTGCCACCGGACTTCTCGGCGGACGGCGGCGGCCCGTCGTCCAGCACCGAGATCCGCATGGCCTGGGGTCCCTTGCGGGCCTCGGCGAAGTCGTACTCGATGCGCTGGCCCTTGTGCAGTTCGCTGGTCCCGTCGGGCAGCACCTGTGACCCGACGTAGACGTCCTCACCCTCGGGGTTGGAGACGAAGCCGAATCCCCGGTCCGGGTCGTACCACTTCACTCTTCCGGTCGGCATGATCCTCGCCAGTCCTCTCTCTACTGCTCTCTGCTGCTCTGTCGGACTCTGTCGAGCCCTGTACTCAATGTCTGATGGGGAACCCGCTATTTTACCCGTGGGGCGCGTGGGGTTCGCATCGCAACGTCCGCCATGGGTGTGACGAAGGTCACAGTCATAAAATAACGGTTCGGTAACGGTCGGGACACGGAACGATAACGCGCTGGGCACACCCGGTTTCGGACGCCACCACGAGCCAACTCACATCCGCAACGTTCCGCCGCTACACCGCCTGAACAGCCACGAATCCGCCCAATCAGCGTGACTCAATCGTGACAAACCGTTAGTGTCGGGTCCCAGCAATGAACACCGCGGTGATCCACGGGACCGGATCCCCGCACCAACGACTCCGAAAGGAATCAACCCACATGGGACGACACACCATCCGTAAGAGCACCTTCAGCACCAAGCGCCTCGCCGTCGCCGGCATGGCCGCACTGGCACTCGGTGCCGCAGCCGCCCCGGCCGCCAACGCCGCCCCCGACTCCGACTGGGACCGCCTCGCAGAGTGCGAGTCCGGCGGCGACTGGTCCATCAACACCGGCAACGGCTTCCAGGGTGGACTGCAGTTCTCCCCGAGCACCTGGAGCGGCTACGGCGGCGACGAGTTCGCGGCCTCCGCCGACCAGGCCTCCCGCGAAGAGCAGATCGTGGTCGCCGAGCGCGTCCTCGAGGGCCAGGGCTGGGGCGCATGGCCGTCCTGCTCCTCCCAGCTGGGTCTGAACTCCGCTGCCGAGCAGCGTGAGGCCCCGGGTGCCGGCACCCAGGACAACACCGGCTCCACCGACGACTACGCCGAGAACACCGGCGAGGCCGCTGCCGACCTGAGCAGCCAGACCGACGTCCTGGCGATCGACTCCGTCTGGGAGCAGATCACCGCAGCCTTCGCCGCCAACGGCATCGAGGTCCCGACCGAGCTCCAGTCGCTCTACCAGGACAACCGCGAGGCCCTGAACGACAACTACTCCGCCGCCGTCGACCAGGCACAGGGTGCCGCCGACCAGGCCAAGGCCGCAGGCGACCAGTACGCTGCCCTCGCCGGCAACCTCTTCTAGTTCTCCGCGCCGCCCGGCGGGCACACCCCTCAACACGAGGAGGGCCTGCCGCGGTCGCACCGGGCCCACCATCTGACGGGCCCAAGGTCCCACTCGTCGACGCGCAACACCGCACGACGAAAACGTCGCCCAGCCCATACCCCGTGAAGAACGGGTATGGGCTGGGCGACGTTCGTGCGCGCGGGGAAAACCGGCTAGCGGTTGACCACCGTGTACGGGTGCACGTACGACAGCTTCTCGGCGGGCACCGGGAACTCGGCGTCCCCGAAGGGGCTCAGTGCGCCGGCGTCCTCGGCGACGAGCTCGGTGACCGCGTGCTTACCCTCGGGCAGGTTCTGCGGCCAGCCCGGATCAACGTAGTGCTTCTTCTTTGCGTGAGCCATGTCCCCGATCATTCCACATCCGTGCCCGTCAGGCGACTTTCCGGCACCGTCCCCCACACCGGCGCCTACACCCGCGGCCCCACCGGCGGGTAAAGTGACCGGCGTTATGCCTGACTCCTTCCCCACCTACGCCGAGTGGCTGTCCGGCCACTCCGACGACGAGCTCGTCGACCTCCTCTGGCGTCTGCGCGCCTTCTACCCCGGGTCCCTGGGCTCGGTGTCGGACGTGGCGGCGTTGCGTCGTCTCGACGCGACCGGGCTCGCCGTCCTGCACGCCCTGGTGGACGCCGGCGCCGCCCACGACCCGGTGGGCGTCGACGTGCTGGAGGAGACGCTGACCGGACTGTGGGACGCCGCGGGCACCGCCGCCGACGCGCGCGCGGACGCGGCGACGGTGACCGCCACGGTGCACGTCCTGGCGTCCTGGGGCCTGGCCTACGGCCCCGACCTCACGGTGTCGCACGCAGAAGGTACCGCCGACCCGGGCCAGGTGAAGGTGCCCTCGCACCTGCCGCCGCTGTTCTCCGCGACGACGGACCTGCCGTGGGTCCTGGTCGACGGCTACCGCTGCCCGGTGCCCACCGAGGAGCTGCCCGGGGTCCTCGACGCCCTGCCCACCCGGCAGCGTCGCCTGCTCGACACCCTGGAGCTCTCCGGCGGCATCGGCCACTCCGCCACGCTCGACGATCCGGAGCGCCCGCTGGCCCGGATGATCTCCGCGGGCCTGCTCGACCGCGTCGACGCGCAGACCGCCCGGCTGTCCCCGCGCGTCGCGGCGTCCATCACCGGACGCGTCGTCCCCCCGCCCGGCGGGGACTTCCGTGCCCGCGCCGCGTCCGGGCGCCCCGACCAGCGCACCGACGCCACCGCGGTGGCGCGCGTGGTGGAGACCGTCCGCCTGGTCGCCGACGTCCTCGAGGAGGTCGGACGCGCCCCGGTGCGTCCGCTCAACGCCGGCGGTGTCGGCGTGCGCGAGATCGCGCGCCTGTCCAAGGCCCTCGGGCTGGACGCCGCGGTCGTCGGCGACACCCTCGTGCTGTGCCGCCACGCCGACCTCATCGCCGTCGGCCTGCCGGTGCCCGCCCCGCAGGACGCCGTGGGCAGCGGCGACTTCTGGACGCTCACCGAACGCGGTGCGTCCTACCTGTCCGCCCCGCTGTCGCGGCGCTGGGCGATGCTGCTCGACGGCTGGCGCCACAGCACCCACGCCCCGTGGCTGGCCAAGGAGCCGTCCGGCGCCGACTCGCACCTGCTGCAGGAGTCGCTGGACGCCCCGGAGGCCGCCGCGCTACGCGGCGTCGTCTCCGGTGCCGCCGGCGGCAGCGCCGTTGTGCCGACCGGTGCCGACCTGTGGCGGCTGCGCCCCTCGGTCGCCGCAGTCACCTCGGACGAGGCGGTGGCCAGCATCGTCGACGAGGGCGTGATCCTGGGGCTCAGCGCCGAGGGGCAGGCCTCGTCGGCCGCACTCGCGCTCGCCGCCGTCGCGAACTCTGAAACCGACGGGACCGAGGATGCCCAGGATGCCGAAGACCGGCTGGCCGCCGCGCTGGCGAAGATCCTGCCCGAGCCCGTCCGCATGCTCATCATCCAGGCCGACATGACCATCCTCGCCCCCGGCCTGCTCGACGGCGACACCGAGGCCCGGCTGCGCACCTTCGCCGACGTGGAGTCCACCGGCATGGCCAGCGTGTGGCGCGTGACCCGCCAGAGCATGCAACGCGCCGTGGAGCAGGGCGAGACCGCCGCCGGTATCGAGGACTTCCTCGCCGGCATGGCCCCGGACGTGCCGCAGTCCATGTGGTACCTCGTGCAGGACACCTTCCGCACCCACCGTCCGGAGAACCCCGTCGTCGGCAGCACCGCGGCCAGCGTGCTCACCGCCCCCGACGAGAAGTCCATGGCCGCCATCATGGACACCGACGCCGCCGAGGAGACCGGGCTGCGCCTGCTCTCCCCCACGGTCGCCGCCAGTTCCGTGCAGCTCTCCCTGGTCGTCGAGGCGCTGGAGGACGAGGGGGTGCGCATCAGCGTCGACGGCGACAACGGCGTGGGACGCGCCACCGCCGGACCACTGCTGTCCACCGTGCCCGACCCCGAACGTCCCGTGAGCTCGCGCGGGCAGGTCGCCGACCAGCTCGCCGGCGCCGTCGAGGGCTTCCGCCGCAGCCGGCAGGCCGGCGCCGACGGCGGCGGCAGCGGCAACAGCGCCGATGCGTCCGGCCACGACGGGGAGACCACGCGCGTGCACGAGCCGCGGGCGATCATGACCGCCCTGCGCCACGCCTACGACTCCGGCACCCCGGTGGAGATCAGCTACGTCGACGCCACCGGCTCCGCGGTGCACGAGTGGATCTCCGTGGTCACGATGAGCCCGGTGTCCATCGTGGGCGTCACCGAGGCCGGCGGGCAGTCGCTGCAGATCCAGCCGCACCGGGTGGCCTGGGTGGGAACCCCGCTGGAGTGAGCCGGAACGGGTAGAATGGTCGGGTTGCTTTTCGACCGCCCAACAACCCCTCAAGGAGGCACCCGTGGGACTCGGTGACGGACCCCTGATCGTCCAGTCGGACAAGACCGTGCTGCTGGAGACCGGACACGCCCAGGCGCAGGAGGCCCGCACCGCCCTGGCCCCCTTCGCCGAACTCGAACGCGCCCCCGAGCACGTCCACACCTACCGGATCACCCCGCTGGCCCTGTGGAACGCCCGCGCCGCCGGGCACGACGCCGAACAGGTCGTCCACGTCCTCGAGACGTACTCGCGTTTCCCCGTGCCCCAGCCGCTGCTCGTCGACGTCGCCGAGACCATGGACCGCTACGGCCGGCTGATCCTGTCCAGCCACCCCGCCCACGGGCTGGTGCTGGAGTCCACCGACCCCGCCGTGCTCGCCGAGATCCGCCGGCACAAGAAGATCCGCCCCATGCTCGGCGAGCCCATCGACCCCGAGAACCCCGACACCGTGGTCGTGCACCCCTCCGAACGAGGACGCCTGAAGCAGGAGCTCGTGAAGGTCGGCTGGCCGGCCGAGGACCTCGCCGGCTACGTCGACGGCGAGGCCCACCCCATCGCCCTGTCCACCGAGCAGGAGAACTGGGAACTGCGCGACTACCAGGAGATGGCGGCCGAGTCCTTCTGGGCCGGCGGCTCCGGCGTGGTCGTGCTGCCCTGCGGCGCCGGCAAGACCATGGTCGGTGCCGCGGCGATGGCGAAGTCACAGACCACCACGCTGATCCTGGTGACCAACACCGTCGCCGGACGCCAGTGGAAGGACGAACTCATCCGCCGCACCACCCTCACCGAGGAGGAGATCGGCGAGTACTCCGGCGAGCGCAAGGAGATCCGCCCGGTCACCATCGCCACCTACCAGGTCGTGACCCGTAAGACGAAGGGCGAGTTCCGCGCCCTGGAGCTCTTCGACTCCCGCGACTGGGGGCTGATCATCTACGACGAGGTCCACCTGCTGCCCGCCCCGGTGTTCCGCATGACCAGCGACCTGCAGTCACGCCGACGCCTCGGCCTGACCGCCACACTCGTGCGCGAGGACGGCCGGGAGGACGACGTCTTCAGCCTCATCGGCCCGAAACGCTACGACGCCCCCTGGAAGGACATCGAGGCCCAGGGCTGGATCGCCCCGGCGGACTGCACCGAGGTCCGCGTGCAGCTCGGCGAGGAGGAACGCATGGTGTACGCCACCGCCGAGCAGAACGAGAAGTACCGCCTGGCCGCGTGCTCGCCGACGAAGACCGGCATCGTGCGCCGCATCCTCGACCAGCACCCCGACGAACCCACCCTCGTCATCGGCGCCTACATCGACCAGCTCGAGGAACTCGGCGAGAAGCTCGACGCCCCCGTCATCGACGGGCGCACCACCACCCACCGCCGCGAGGAGCTCTACGACGCCTTCCGCCACGGCGAACTGCGCGTCCTGATCGTCTCGAAGGTCGCCAACTTCTCCATCGACCTGCCGGGCGCCTCCGTCGCCGTGCAGGTCTCCGGCACCTTCGGCTCGCGCCAGGAGGAGGCCCAGCGCCTGGGACGCATCCTGCGCCCCAAGCCGGACGGTGGCCCGGCGTTCTTCTACTCCGTCGTCGCCCGCGACACCCTGGACGCCGACTACGCCGCGCACCGCCAGCGCTTCCTCGCCGAGCAGGGCTACGGCTACCGCATCATCGACTCGGACGACCTGTAGCCCAGCCTGTAGGATCATTCACCGTGGTCAGCTTCAACTTCCCCGTCGACGAGTCCTTCGCCCGCAAACACAACGAGTTCTTCCGTGACGCCCGCCGGTTCCAGTGGTCCGCCGGGCTGATGGGGGCGATCCTCGTCGTCGCCGCGGTGGTGCTGTTCGTGGCCGTCGACGCCGGCTGGGCCGTGATCGTGGGCGCCGCCGCCCTGGTGATGGGGCTGATCTGCTTCATCATGGTGCCCGTCTTCCCCCGCCAGCTCGGCTCCCCGCAGCGCTACTACGACTCCTACGCCCTGGTCCCGACCGTGATCGCGCAGGTCAACCCACGCGACGTGGTGCTGATGTCGCTGGTCGACACCGCCGCCACCGAGTCTGCGTCCTCGCGTCCCGCCCTCGCGCTGCGCACCGTGACCTCGATCCCCGGGGTGGAGCGGCGCGTGGGTGAGCGTGTGCCCGCCATGGCCGTGACCGGGATGCGCTCGGTCGGTCAGCAGGACCACTGGGAGCAGGTCTCCCCGATGCCCGTGGCGTGGGGGACCCAGGACCGCTCGGTGATCGCCGCCGCCGAGGACGCGATCCCGGCAGAGCGCTGGGCGCAGGTGGAGTCGTTGGTCGACCGTCTCGCCGACGTGCAGAAGACCCGGCACCTGCTCCTCGAGCTGGACTAGCGCCGCCCCGTCCTCCACACCCGCCGCCGCCCCGCTGCCCGTCCAGATTTCGCACCCCATCACCTACTTAACTAAATCTGACCTGGTGTTTTGCGAGTGTTAGGGGCTTATCAGGTGCGAAAGTTGAGTCAGTTGAGTCAGCTGAGTCAGTTCAGTCAGCCGAGTCACGTCCGGCGACGGCACAACGCAATTCCCTCCGCCACCGTGCGTTGCAGCAGGTCCAGGTCCCGGAGATGCCCGTAGGTCAGCCGCAGGACGTGCCAGCCGAGGTTCGCCAGCGCCGCGTTCACCCGCGAGTCCGTGTCGCGTCGGCGCCGTTCGAGGTGCCCTGAACCGTCGTACTGCAGCGCGAGCTTCAGCGTCGGAGACCCCAGGTCCACCCTGGCAACCACACCACGACCGGCAACATCCGTGGTGTGCACGGGGTCTGCGACCGTCCCGTCCTGCCGGATCACCAGCTGGGAGATGAAGCCCTCCCCGAACAGTCGCTGCACCTGCAGGCGCATCACGGTCTCCATCGGAGACTCCGCGCCCCGGTCCGCCATCGCCACGAGTTCGGCCAGGTGGCGTTGGGGGTAGTGGTCCCCGCAGGCGGCGACGAGCCGGAGCGGATCACAGCCGGACAAGGCGCAGAAGGCGTCGATGAACTGTACGGCCCGCAGCTCGTTTCCGTCGAGCCCCGTCCCGTCCGGCACACGCCAGGCGTGCGACCCGGCGCGCAGCGAGCGCAGGCAATGGATGGCCGTGAGGATCGGCGGAGTGGTCCGAAGTCCCGGCATCCCGGAGTCCACCCGAACCCGCGTCGGCACCGTGGCCAGCGTCCTTTCCCCGCGAAACCTCGAAACCTGCTGCGGGGTCGGCGCCGGCCTGCTCCGCCCACGGGAGAGGACGCACGTGTCGGCGTCGTCGCAGAAGTACGGCATTCCCCAGACCCGCGCCGCACTCCAGCTGTGCGCGATCCAGTCCGGGCGTCGGGTGAGGGCGATCCGAACCCTGGTCAATGCGTCCAGCTCATAGGCGAGCCCCCGCGGATGCCCGGAGGCGCCCCAGTTCACCTGCGCCGGGTCCCGGACCGCCGCCCGGGGAACCCAGAGTTCGCCGACCTGCACGTAACCGTCACCGATATCGCCGCCCGCCAGTAGGCCCGCCAATCGGCCCGCCTCGATGTTCGCCCTAGTGTCCGGCCGACGGAGCCACCGCCCCTCGTCCAGCCTCGGCCATTGCCGGATGAGCTCCTCGTCGAGCGTCGTCCCCCGATACGCCATGGCGTTGTCCCTCCCTCATCGCCGCCCACCCCCCGTGGACTCCGCACCAGGCTATCCGACGTCGCTCGCGCCAGGAGCCACCCTGCACATTTCGCACCAGATCAGCCACTTACACTTACAAAACCCCAGGTCAGATTTAATGAAGCCGGTAATGGGGTGCGAAAGTTGCCCGACTCCCCGGCAATGCACCCCGATCTTCCGCTAGTCTGGTGATTGTTCAACAATCCTGAACGCAGCGACGGGAAGGCACTCCCATGACCACCACCGCCACCATCGACCTGAACGCCGACCTCGGGGAGACCACCGACGGTGTCCCCGTGGCCGACGACCCCGCGATGGTCGCCCTGGTCTCCAGCGCCAACATCGCCACCGGATTCCACGCGGGTGATCCCCATGCCATCGCCGCGACCGTGCGCGCCGCCGCCGACCGTGGCGTCACCGTGGGCGCACACATCGGCTACCGCGACCCCGCCAACTTCGGACGCACCCCGGTGGACATCGACCCCGCCCGCCTCGCCGACGAAACGCTCTACCAGATCGGCGCCCTCGACGCCCTGGCCAGGGCCAACGGCACGAGGGTCAGCTACGTCAAACCGCACGGGGCGTTGTACAACACCATCGTGCACGACGAGGCACAGGCCCGCGGCGTCGTCGAGGGGGTGCGCGCCTTCGGCGAACTGCCGTTGATGCTGCTGCCCGGCGGGGTGGCCGTCGACGTCGCCGAACGGGCCGGGCTGCGGGTGATCAGGGAGGCCTTCGCCGACCGCAACTACCTGCCGGACGGCACGCTGGTCCCCCGCTCCCAGCCGGACGCGGTCATCGCCGACGCGGACGCGGTCGCCCGACGCGTCCTGCAGGTCGCCACGTCCGGCGCGGTCACTGCGGTGGACGGAACGGTGCTGTCCGTGGACGCGGAGTCGGTGTGCGTGCACGGCGACTCACCCGGCGCGGTGGAGCTGACCCGCGCGGTGGTCGGGCGGTTGCAGGCGGAGGGCGTGGCGGTCAGGGGGTTCCTGTGAGCGGCGTCCATCCAGTCGGCACCCGCGCGCTGCTGGTCGACCTGCCGGACCTGGACACGGTGACGGCGTGGCACGGTTCGCTCAGTGCCGCGCCGCTGCCCGGGCAGACCGGTGTGGTGGCCGCGGCGCGCACGGTGTTGCTGCAGTTCAGCACGTCGGCGCACACCCGCACCGCGGTGGAGGCGCTGCGGGGGTTCCGTCCGGCGGCGGCCGCGGCGTCCACCCCGAAGGAGGTCACGGTGGACGTCCTCTACGACGGCGAGGACCTGGCCGACCTCGCCGACACACTCGGCATGTCCGGCCAGGAGCTGGTCGACTGGCACACCTCCACCACGTGGGTCGCCGCCTTCGGCGGCTTCGCCCCCGGCTTCACCTACTGCGCTCCGCAGGACGCCTCGGGCGCGCTCAGCGTCCCCCGGCGCGACAGCCCGCGCACGGCAATCCCCGCCGGGGCGGTGGGACTGGCCGGCGGCTTCTCCGCGGTCTACCCGCGCACGTCGCCGGGTGGCTGGCAGTTGATCGGCACCACCGCCGAACGGTTCTGGGACGCCGACGCCGAGCCGCCGGCGTTGCTCGCCCCGGGCGACGTGGTGCGCTACCGGGCCGTGCGCGACCTCGCCGAGGTGCCGCGTCCCACCGAATCGGGGACGCCGGCCAACGCACCGGCGCGCCCGGTGCTGCGCCTCGACGACGTCGGGTTGCAGACCCTCGTCGAGGACCTGGGACGTCCCGGCTTCGGCGACCTGGGGGTGTCTGCCTCGGGGGCGGCGGACCGCGCCTCCGCCGTCGCCGCCAATGACGCGGTGGGCAACCGGCGCGGTGCCGGGGTCCTCGAGAACGTCGGCGGGCTGACGCTCACCGCGCTGGTCGACACCGTCGTCGCGGTCACCGGCGCGCAGGCCCCGGTGAGCGTGGGCACCCGGACCGTGGCGTCCGGCGTCCCGCTGCTGCTGACGGCGGGCAGCCGGCTGAGCGTCGGCGCGGCGACCGCCGGGCTACGCAGTTACGTCGGCGTGCGTGGCGGCATCGCCGGACGCAGCGTGCTGGGATCGGTGTCCACCGACGTCATGTCCGGCCTCGGGCCGGCACCACTGCAGGACGGCGACACGGTCCGCGCGGGCGAGGCCCGCGGCGTGGTCGGGGCGTCCTGCGCTTCGGTTCGTGCGCCGGACGAGCAGCCCGTGGTGCTGCGCGTCGTCGCCGGCCCGCGCGACGACTGGTTCACCGACGGCGTCGACGCGCTGACCGGCAGGACGTGGCAGGTCAGCGGCGCGTCCAACCGCATCGGCCTGCGGCTCACCGGCGAGCCCGTACAGCGCGCCCGGGACGGCGAGATCCCCAGCGAGGGGATGCTGCCCGGCTGCGTGCAGGTGCCGCCGGACGGCAACTCCGTGGTCTTCCTGCGCGACCACGCCGTCACCGGCGGCTACCCCGTCATCGCCACCGTGGTCCCCGAGGACCTCGACCTGGCCGCCCAACTCGCCCCCGGTACCGAGATCACCTTCCAGGAGTTGCTGTGAACACCCGAACCGTCCTCATCGCCAACCGCGGCGAGATCGCCGTACGCATCGCCCGGGCCGCCCGCGACCTGGGAATCCGCTCCGTCGCGGTGTACTCCGAACCGGACGCCGGCGCGCTGCACACCCGCGTCGCCGACGAGGCCCACGCCCTGCCGGGATCCAGCGGGTCGGAGACCTACATGAGCATCCCCGCGCTGCTCGACGTCGCCGCGCGGGCCGGGGCGGACTGCGTGCACCCCGGCTACGGCTTCCTGTCGGAGAACTCCGGCTTCGCCCGCGCCGTCGCCGAGGCCGGGCTGACCTGGATCGGGCCCACCCCGGAGACCATCGACACCCTGGGCGACAAGGTCGCCGCCCGCCAGCTCGCCGAGTCCGTCGGTGCACCCCTGGCACCGGGCACCTCCGAACCGTTGGAGTCGTGGGAGCAGGCGCGGGACTTCGCCGAGGAACACGGCCTGCCGATCGTGATCAAGGCCGCCTTCGGCGGGGGCGGACGTGGACTGAAGTTCGTCCGGGAATCCGACGGCGTCAATTCCATCGAGGACGCCTTCCTGTCCGCCGCGCGCGAGTCCGAGGCCGCGTTCGGACGCACCGAGTGCTTCGTGGAGAAGTTCCTCGAGCACCCCCGGCACGTCGAGGCGCAGGTGCTCGCCGACACGCACGGCAACGTGGCCGTGCTCGGCACCCGCGACTGCTCGACGCAGCGTCGTTTCCAGAAACTCGTCGAGGAGGCCCCCGCCCCTTTCCTCACCGACGCCCAACGCGAGGAGATCACCGAGGGTGCCCGCGCGATCTGCCGCGCCGCCGGCTACGTGGGGGCTGGGACGGTGGAGTTCATCGTGGCCGGTGGCACCGTGTCCTTCCTCGAGGTCAACACGCGCGTGCAGGTCGAGCACCCCGTCACCGAGATGACCAGCGGGGTGGACATCGTGGCCGAGCAGTTCCGCATCGCCGCCGGGGAGGAGCTCAGCTTCCTGTGCTCGAGCGGCGCTGACCGGTCTGATCCGGTCGCGCACGGGCACGCCATCGAGTTCCGCCTCAACGCCGAGGACGTCGCCAACGGGTTCGTCCCCTGCCCCGGCACCGTGAGCACCTTCGAGGTCCCGACCGGCCCCGGCATCCGCGTCGACGCCGGGGTGCGTGCCGGCGGAACCGTGCCCGGGTTCTACGACTCCCTGCTCGGCAAACTCATCGTGTGGGGGCCGACCCGCGAGGTCGCCCTGCGGCGCGCGACGGCGGCACTGGACGAGTTCCGCATCGAGGGCGTGCGGACCGTCCTGCCGTTCCACCGGGACATCGTGCGCCACCCCGCGTTCACCGCCGACGGGCCGGACGCCCGCTTCGGCGTCTACACCGACTGGGTGGACACCTGCTACACCCCGGGCGCCGGCGGAGCGTTCGGCGACGGCTCCGTCGAAGACGCCTACACCGAGCGCACGGAGATCTCCGTGGAGATCGACGGCCGCCTTCACCGCGTGGGGATCCCGTCCGACCTGCTGACGCGTGGCGTGGCCTCGGGCGGTGCTCCAGCCGACGCCGCCCCGGAGTCCACTGGCCCGGGGTCCGCCGGCTCGGGGACCGCCGTGACGGCCCCCTTCGCCGGCACCGTCGTCGCATGGAAGGTCGAGGACGGTGACCGCGTCGAGGAGGGCCAGGCCGTGGCGACCGTGGAAGCGATGAAGATGGAACGCACCGTGAGCTCCCCTGCCGACGGCGTCCTGAGCATCACCGCGCAGGCCGGGCAGGCCGTGACGGCGAAGGAGACTCTGGCGACGGTGGCGACGGAGGAGACGGCGGGGTAACCGGCCCGCGCCCCTCGTTTACACTGGACCACCATGCGCGCCCAGTCAGCCTCCACCCGCCTGCGCCACGCCGTGTCCGCCGGCGAGTACGCCCCCGGGGCCAAACTCAACGAGGTTGTCCTCGCCCAGCAGCTCGGGGTGTCGCGCAATACGCTGCGCGAGTGTTTCGCCGCGCTCGCCGCCGACGGCATCATCGACCGCATCCCGAACCGCGGCGTGTTCATCGCCTCCCCCACCACCGACGACATCCGTGACCTCTACCGCGAGCGCGCGGTCATCGAACCCGCGGCGCTGCTGTGGGGCGAGATGCTCGACGTCGACGACCTGGACCAGGTCGTCACCGACGCCGAACGCCACCTCGCCCTCGGTCACCTCACCGACCTCGGGCTGGCGAACCAGCAGTTCCACCGCAGCGTCGTCACGGCCGCGGGCTCCCGGCTGCTGGACCAGGAGATGGACCGGCTGCTCGCCCGCATGCGCCTGGTGTTCCTGCTCGCCGAACGGGCCGACCCCGACTTCCACCGGCCCTTCGTGGCGGCGAACCGAGAGATCGTCACCCTCCTGCGCTCCGGGGACCGCCCCGGTGCGGCGGCGGCGCTACGCGCGTCGATCACCGAGACCGGCCACTCGCTGCCCTCGCTGATCGCCGAACGGTGAGCCTGAGACGCTGAGCGCCGGCGCTCAGTTCTTCTTCGAGAAGTGCTCGCGCAGGAAGATCACCGCCGCGACCAGAAGGACGATCGGGATCCCGACGTTGAACAGCAGGGAGAAGGCCATCAGCAGGATTTCCATACCGCTGATCCTGTCACAGAGGGGATGGAGGTGTTACCACTTTTCGGCGGCGAGATTTTCCGCGACCTGGGGTTTTGCCGGAACACCGGCCGAGAAAGTGGTAACACTTCTGAACACAGCGCCCACAGCGCCTACCGCTGTGCGAGCCACCCCGCGTCATCGCTGACCCGGCGGCGCCACACGTCCGGCGCACCGATGATGTGCTCCGACAGGTACGCCCGGAACTCGGCCGAGGGGGCGCAGGCGGAGAAGAAGTCGCGGACCTCGGCGGCCGGCGTCCCCCGGGAGTCCTCGGAGGCCACCGAGACCAACGTCGGCACCTGCGCCAACGCCGGCGGGGCGTCCACCAGCTCCGGGGAGATGCGCGGCGACATCGCCAGCAGGAACGCCGCGTCCTGCAGCACGTGGGTGGCCAGGCCGAAGCCGGAGCCGAAGGTGATCAGCCCGGTGCGCTGCCCCGGCTGAGCCCACCCCTGCACCTCGCGGAATGCGGCGGCCACGGCGTCCTGCGTGGCGGCAGCCCCAGCGGCCGAAGCGGCCGAGCCGTCCTGCCCGAAGGCGGGCAGCGGGTACACCAGGTCCACCACCGTCACCCCGGAACGCTCCGCCAGGGCGGCGAACAGCGGCAGCCACAGCTGGTCGTGGGCCTCGGCGTCGCCGAACCAGCCCGGCCCGCCGTGCAGGCTGACGGCCACCGCGCCGGTCGGTTCGCTGGGGCGCAGCACCGTGGCCGGCAGCCCCGCCACCGCCGTCGGCTCCGCGGTCGGGCCGGTCTTCAGGAACGCCGCGGTCGGCATCGCGTGGTCCAGGCCGGCGCCGAGCACCAGCAGGCTGCAGTGCGTGATCAGGTCGGGCACGCGCGCCCACATGCGTTCGGTGCGGTCCTTGAGCTCGGCGGTCACGCCGTCCGGCGAGGTGGTGGCCTCGTCGGTGGTCAGGGAGCGGAAGATCTCCGGGTAGTTGTCCTCGAAGTAGTTGAGCAGCTGGGTGAGCTGCGCGCGCGGGCTGATGCCGTCCTTGCCGGCCTGGGCGTCGACCGGGTGGCCCTTCGGCAGGGTCGTGGGGTCGGTCTGTTCCAGGGCGACGGGCTCGTCCGGGTCGGCCCCGGTGGCGGTGATCGGCTGAATGCTCATGACCCCATACTATGGCGGCATGTCTCTTCCCCCTCACAGCACCCACTCCCCGGCCGGCCGGGTCGCCGGCGTGGGCCCCACCGTGTTCGCCACGATCACCGCCGAGGCGGTGCGCACCGGGGCCGCGAACCTCGGCCAGGGTTTCCCCGACGAGGACGGCCCGGCGGAGATGCTGCGCCGCGCGGCGTCGGAGATCACCGGCGGCAACAACCAGTACGGGCCGGGACGTGGCCTGCCGGTGCTGCGCGAGGCGGTGGCCGCCGACCGCGCCCGGAGGCTCGGCCACCACGTCGACGCGCAAGACGTCCTGGTCACCGTGGGTGCGACGGAGGGCATCGCCGCCTCGGTGCTGGGCCTGGTGAACCGCGGGGAAGAGGTCGTGGTCCTGGAGCCGACGTACGACGCCTACTCCGCGGCGATCGACCTGGCCGAGGCCGTCGCCCGCCCCGTCCGGCTGCTGTTGGACGACGGACCGCAGCGCAGGTGGCACCTGGACCGGGAGAGGTTCGCCGCGGCGGTGGCCGACGGCCCGGCCGCGGTGATCCTCAACTCCCCGCACAACCCCACCGGCACGGTGCTGGACGGCGACGACCTGGAGTTCATCGCCGGGCAGCTGCGCGGCACCGACACGGTGGTGATCAGCGACGAGGTGTACGAACGCCTGGCATTCGACCGCCCGCACACCGCCTTCGCCACCCTCGACGGCATGGCCGAGCGCACGGTCACACTGTCCAGCGCGGCGAAGAGCTTCAACGTGACCGGCTGGAAGACCGGCTGGGCCATCGCACCGCCGCACCTGCTGGAGGCGGTGACCGCGGCGAAGCAGTTCCTCAGCTACGTCGGCGTCACGCCGCTGCAGCCGGCGGTCGCCTGGGCGCTCGACAACGCCGGGGACTGGAGCGACGCGTGGACGGCGACACTGCGCGGGCGCCGCGAACGCCTCGCCGGCGTCCTGCGCGAGACCGGGCAGGACGTCCTGGCGTCCGACGGCACCTACTTCCTGGTCACCGACATCGCCGCGCTGGGCACCGGGCTCACCGGCGAGGAGTTCTGCCGGGCGCTCCCCGCGGCGGTGGGTGTCGCGGCGATCCCGGTGAGCAGCTTCGTGGAGGAACCCGACGAGCAGGTCAGCACGCTGGTGCGCTGGACATTCTGCAAGTCCGCCGAGACCCTGGCGCTCGCCGAGGAGCGGCTGCGGGCCGCCGACTGGACGCGACTGATTAGCAGCTGAACATAAACACTACGATGGTGCGCATGACTTCCATCCGCACCACCCACGTGGGCTCACTGCCCCGCACCCCCGAACTGCTGGACGCCAACCTGCGTCGCAGCACCGGCGACATCAGCCAGGACGAGTTCCTCGGCATCCTCCAGGACGGCGTGGACAAGGTCGTCCAACGCCAGGTCGACCTCGGCCTCGACATCATCAACGAGGGCGAGTACGGCCACGTCACCTCCGGCGCGGTCGACTACGGCGCCTGGTGGAACTACATCTTCTCCCGCCTCAGCGGCCTGACCATGACCGACACCGACCGCTGGGCCAACGCCGAGAAGGTCCGCTCCACCCCGGGCAACATCCGGCTGACGTCCTTCCCGGACCGACGTGACCGAGCCGCCTTCTCCGCCGCCTACGAGGACCCGGAGTCCGGCATCTTCACGGGCCGCAACAAGGTCGGCAACCCGAAGTTCACCGGCGAGATCGGTTACATCGGCGGCGAACAGGTCGACGCCGACGCCCGCCTGCTCACCCACGCACTGGACGCCGCGGGCAGGACGTCCAGCGACGGCTTCATCGCCGCGATCTCGCCGGGGTCCGCCGCCCGCCTCACCGACGAGCACTACGGCGACGAGACCGCCCTGGTCAACGCCTGCGCCGACGCCCTGCACCACGAGTACAAGGCCATCACCGACGCCGGACTGACCGTGCAGATCGACGCCCCGGACCTCGCCGAGGCCTGGGACCAGATCAACCCGGAGCCCAGCGTCGCCGACTACCAGGCGTGGATCCGCGTGCGCATCGACGCCATCAACCGCGCCCTCGCCGGACTGCCGAAGGAGCAGACCCGCCTGCACATCTGCTGGGGTTCCTGGCACGGCCCGCACACCACCGACATCCCGCTGGCCGACATCATCGACGAGGTGCTCCGCGCCGAGGTCGGCGGCCTGTCCTTCGAGGGCGCCAGCCCCCGGCACGCCCACGAGTGGCGCGTGTGGGCCGACCACGAACTCCCCGCGGGCTCGCTGATCTACCCGGGCGTAGTCTGCCACTCCACCAACGTGGTCGAGCACCCGCGCACCGTCGCCGACCGGATCCTGACCTTCGCCGAGGTCGTCGGGCCGGACCGCGTGGTGGCGTCCACCGACTGCGGTCTGGGCGGACGCCTGCACGAGCAGATCGCCTGGGCGAAGCTGGAGTCCCTCGTCGAGGGTGCCCGACTGGCCTCGAAGGACCTCAATGGCTAGCGTAGGCTGACCTCCATGACGTTCAGACTCCGCAATCATCGCCGCAGCGTCGGCATCCTCGCCGCGGCGAGTGTCGCCCTCGCCCTCACCGCCTGCTCCGACAACGACTCCGACGGGGAGGACGCCGCCTCCGGCGCCGACTCCTCCGCCGTGGAGACCGCGGGGACGTTCCCCCAGACGGTGTCCACGAAGTTCGGCGACGTCACCGTCGACGAGCAGCCCACCCGCGTGGTCGCACTGGGCTGGGGCGACGCGGAGACCGCGCTGGCCCTGGGCGTGCAGCCCGTCGGCGCGTCCGACTGGCTCGCCTTCGGCGGCGACGGGGTCGGCCCGTGGCTCGAGGGCGCCTACAAGGAGTCCCCCGAGATCATCGGGACCATGGAGCCCGAGTTCGAGACGATCGCCTCGCTGGAGCCCGACCTCATCCTCGACGTGCGCAGCTCCGGCGACCAGGACCGCTACGACAAGCTCTCCGAGATCGCCACCACCGTGGGCGTGCCCGAGGGAGCCGACTCCTACCTGACCCCGCGCAAGCAGCAGGTCGACATGATCTCCACCGCGCTCGGCCTGCCGGACGAGGGCGACGAGCTCAACGACAGCTACGAGGCCATGGTCAGCGGTATCCGCGACGACCACCCTGAGTGGGCCGACAAGACCGCGGCGACGGTGGCCCTGTCCTCGGAGGGCTG